>CAINDT010000202.1 GCA_903847495.1 uncultured Actinomycetes bacterium | reverse complement strand
GCGCGTGGAGACCTGTCGGTTCGATCGCGAGTGCCCGGGCCTGGGCCGGCAGGGCGGCGGTGACGGTCGACGTCGTGTCGTTGCTCGTGTTGAGCGCGATCAGCGATCCCGCGCTCGCGGTCGGTCCGTTCAGCACGTAGATCCTCCCGGGGTATCCCACACCCGGGGCGGCTGCGACGGCGCGCGCAGAAGACGCGCCGGTGTTGATCGGGCCGCCCGCAACCGGAGCTCCCGTCGACGGGTAGACCGTGGTGATTGACCCATCAGCGGCGACCATCACTGCTCGCCCCTGCACCATCGAGGCGACGCCAGCGGGCGTGGAGGCGCTGATGATGTCGATCGGGACGGCGTTGGAGAAGTCGTTGAGGAACAGGCGCGTCAAGGTCGGCGTGCTGCCGGACCCCGTGCGTGTGATGAAGAGGCTCGCACCGTTCGGGCTGGAGGTGCTCGGGGCCAATGCGAGGGCATCGGGCGAGGCGCTCAGATTGGTCATCGGCACGCTCGGGCGGGTGTAGGCCCCAGCGGTGGCCGACATGACCACCAGCACGGCCATGCCCGCGACGGCGGCAGGGACGTGGCGGAAACGCCTCATACGGCAACTTTACCGAACGCTCTGCAGCCTATGTGCGAGCCTGCTCACGCAGGCTGCAGCGACGTGCGCCGCTGCGCGACGGGCGCGGTGGCGACCGCCGCCTGCAGCGCGGCATCGTCGGCGTAGCCCTCGAGTGGGACGACGCGCCACGGGATCTCGACCGTCACCTCGTCGGCGGCGAACGGCCACGGATCGAGGCGCTCGATGCCGTCGTCGCCGAGCGTGACCGTGAGCGTGCGATCCGCGGGCAGCACGATCTCCATCGGGCCCATGCCGGCCGGGTCGCCGAGGCACAGGCGCAGGCTCAGGCGGTCGAACACCTGCAGGAGCAGGAAGTTGCGCCAGAGGTCCTCGTCCGTCACGCCGAGGCCATCCTTGACGGCGCCGTAGCGCGCTTCCTGTTCACTGATGAAGTCGTCGACGACGCTCTGCACCTCGGGTGCGCGCGTGAGCAGCAGGGCGGGTTGCGTGCCGTAGCGGCCGGTGTAGATGCCGGCGGCGTGCATCGAGACGAGCATGCCGGCGTAGTCGTCGATGGCCGCGACCTCGTCGATGCCGAGGCGGTAGAGGCGCAGGTGCTCGTCGATCATCACGTCGAGGAAGTTGGCGGGGCGGCCCGTGTCGGGGTTGAGCTGCGCGGCGGCCTCCCAGTGGCGCCAGCCGATGTCGTGCAGGCGGACTGCGGTGAGCACGCTGTCGCGCGGCTCGAGCGCGGGGACGTTCGGACCGCCCCAGGCAGCGGCAAGCTGGCCGGCAACCTCGGCGTGGTCGACCTGCATGGCGAGCTCGGCGGTGTCGCCGACGGGACGCACGATCATGTCGTTCCTCCGGGGGTGCGGGCCAGCCACGCGTGGCGCGTGACGGTGAAGGTGAAGGTGCCGGCAGCCGTGGTCTCGGCGCAGAGCCGGTCGAAGCGGTCGAGATCCTCGACGCTGACGGTGCCGAGGCGTTCGAGTAGCCGGCGGTACGTCTTCCAGGTATGCCCATGAAAGGTGTCGCCGGTCGCGTCGGCGTTGGCGAGCACGCGGGGATCCCATGCGACGACGCGGTAGCCGGCAGCGACCAGCCACTCGGGGATACGGCGGCCCGCGTCGTAGTGCGGCTTGGTGTCGCACCACGCCTGCTTGACGTGCTCGGCGAGCACGGCGTCGCCGATGCCCCAAGCGGCCGTGCCCCAGTCGGTATCGCACACGAGCAGCGAGCCACCGGGCTTCAGCACACGCGCAATCTCGCGCAGCGCACCGACGGCATCCGGCACGTACTCGATGACCTGCACGAGCGTGGCGGCGTCGAACGTCGCGTCGGGGAAGGGGAGCGCGTTCGCCTCGCCATCGGAGACCTCGATGCTGACGCCCGCGGTCTTCGCCTCGGAGATCGCCCCGGCGCGCATGGCGGGCGCGGAGTCGACGGCCGTCACGCGCGCGCCACGCAGCGCGAGGTCGCGCGCGTAGATACCCGGACCGCTACCGACGTCAATGATTTCGGCGCCGTCGATCGGACCGAGCAGGTCGATCTGTGCCTGACGGATCGCGACGACGTCGGCCGTCGCGTACGCCTGCACGATCCGCTCGACGGCCTCCGGCGTATCCCACGTCGAACCGACGCCGTGCGCGGGGCGGGGGGTGGAGGCGCTCACACCGGTAGGCTACCGCCGTGTCCGCGAAACCGCAGATGCCCAAGCGCTCCGACTTCCCGGTCTTCCGCGGGATCACGACGCGCTGGATGGACAACGACGCCTACGGGCACGTCAACAACGTCGTCTACTACGCGTGGTTCGACACGACGGTCAATGCGTATCTGATCGAGCAGGGCGTGCTCGATCCCAACGAGGGCGACGTCGTCGGCGTGGTCGTCGAGACGCTTTGCCGCTATCACGACTCCGTCTCGTTTCCCGAGCCGGTCGAGGCTGGACTGCGTGTCGAGCGCATCGGCACGAGCAGCGTTCGCTACGAGATCGGCATCTTCAAGGTCGGCGCCGAGCTAGCCAGCGCGGACGGGCACTTCGTGCACGTCTACGTGGATCGGGAGACGCGGCGGCCGGTGCCCGTGCCCGACGCCGTGCGCGACGTGATCCTTCCGCTCACGGGCAACCAGCCGTAATCTTCCGCGCAGCGAAGTATTCGGCGAGAGCGATCGCCGCGACGGAAAGGCCGGGACATGCCCCTCAAGGAGCGCATCAGCGCATTCGATGGACTCGACATCACGCCGGATCAGCGTGAGATCCTCGAGGCGATCCGCGAGTTCGTAGACGGGGAGATCATCCCCGTCGCGAAGGAGCTCGAGGCGAAGGACGAATTCCCGACGAAGATCGTCGAGGGCCTGCGCGACATGGGCGCGTTCGGTATGCGCATCCCGACCGAGTACGGCGGCCTCGGCCTCGACCTCGTCACCTACGCGCTCGCGATCGCCGAGCTGACGCGCGGCTGGATGGCCGTGTCGGGCATCGTCAACGGCCAGTACATCGTCGGCGGCATGATCGCCGCGCACGGCAGCGACGAGCAGAAGGCGAACTACCTGCCGCGCCTCGCGGCCGGCGAGATCCGCTCCTGCTTCTCGATGACCGAGCCCGGCGCCGGCTCCGACGTGCAGTCGATCATCACCACGGCCGTGCGCGATGGCGATGACTTCATCATCAACGGCTCCAAGATGTGGGTCACCAACGGCGACCGCGCCTCCGTGATTGCGCTGCTCGTCAAGACCGACCCGACCGCCGACCCGCGCTACAAGGGCATGACGGCGCTGCTCGTCGACAAGCTCCCGCAGGTCGCCGACCAGGGCGGCATGAAGATCTCGCCGCCGCTCGGCAAGCTCGGCTACCACGGCGTCGAGTCGGTCGAGATCTCGTTCGAGGACTATCGCGTGCCGGCCTCCGCCGTGCTCGGCGGTGAGGACAAGATCGGTACGGGCTTCTTGCAGATGATGTCCGGCATCGAGACGGGTCGCATCAACGTCGCCTCGCGCGGTCTGGGAATCTCGCTGCGTGCCCTCGAGCTGTCGCTGGAGTATGTGCAGCAGCGCGAGGCCTTCGGTAAGCCGATCGGCCACCACCAGCTGATTCAGAAGAAGCTCGCCGATATGGCGACGCGCATTGAGGCCTCCAAGCACCTGATCCTCGCCGCCGCGAAGAAGAAGGACTCGGGCCAGCGTGCCGACATCGAGGCCGGCATGGCCAAGCTGTATGCGACGGAGACATGCCAGCGCTGCGCCGAGGAGGCCATGCGCATCTTCGGCGGCTACGGCTATTCGACGGAGTACGAGGTCGAGCGCCTCTACCGCGACGCGCCGCTGATGATGATCGGCGAGGGATCCAACGAGATCCAGGAGACGATCATCGCCAAGGGCCTGCTCAAGCGGTACGAGCTGATCTAACGCATCTGCGCCCGGGTCCAGAAGCACGTGCGTCGTGCGAGTCTGGACCCGGGTCCAGATTGATTTGTATGCAAACGGCCGGTATCGGTCGCTTGCATTCGCGGGTCAGGTCTGGTTTTGTACGCAATCGATGGGGAGCGCGGAGACCACGATTGCGGGGACCAACGCTGAGCGCGTCTACGAGGACCTGCGCGCGCTGATCATCGGCGGCGAGTACGCGCCCGGCGAGCGACTGCGGGCCGAGGCGCTCGCGGCGCGCTTCGGCACATCGCGCACGCCCGTCCGGGAGGCACTGATGCTGCTCGAGGGCGACGGGCTCGTCGAGATCGAGCCGCGCCGCGGCGCCGTCGTCCGCAGCTTCGATCCCGCCGACCTGGTCGACCTTTACGAGGTTCGTGCCGTGCTTGAGGCCCGCGCCGCTGCGCTCGCCGCTACGCGTGTCACCGCCGAGCAGCTCGTCGAGCTCGATGCCGCCTGTGATCGCGCGGAGGGCCTGACCGGGAACAGCGCACGCACCGTGGACACGCTGATCGCCGCCAACGAGGACTTCCACCGCATCGTGATCGCCGCGGCGGGCAGTCCGCGGCTGAGCGGCGCGCTGCGTACGGTCGCGGGCATCCCACGCCCCTTCAAGACGGTGTTCTGGAACGACACCGCCGAGCGCGCCCGCTCCTTGGCCGCGCACCGAGAGATCGTCGCCGGCCTGCGCGCCGGCTCGGCTGATCGCGCTGAGAGTGCGATGCGGCTTCATGTCATGAATGCACGAGACTTCCTGATCGAGGTGATGGATTGAGCGAGACCGAGAACACCGCCGGCCCGCTGGAGGGCGTGCGCATGATCGAGTTCGGCCAGTTGCTGGCCGGCCCGTACTGCGCATCCCTGATGGCGGACTTCGGCGCCGAGCTGATCAAGGTCGAGGCCCCGCCGGCCGGCGACCCCATGCGCGTCTGGGGTCGCGAGCAGGTCAATAACCACACGCTGTGGTGGCCGAGCCTCGCGCGCAACAAGAAGGTCGTGACGCTCAACCTGCGCGAGGCTGAGGGCCAGGAGCTGGCGCTCGAGCTGATGGCCAAGGCCGACGTCGCACTCGAGAACTTCAGCCCCGGCACGATGGAGAAGTGGAACATCGGTCCGGACAAGGCGCTCGAGAAGAACCCGCGCTTGATCTACGCTCGCGTGTCCGGCTACGGCCAGACCGGCCGCTACCGCGACCGCGTCGGCTTCGCCGCCGCCGGTGAGGCGATGGGCGGCCTGCGGTACTTCAACGGCTATCCCGACCAGGCGCCGCCGCGCTCGGGCATCTCGCTCGGCGACACGCTCGCCGCCAAGCAGGCCTTCGAGGGCATCCTGATGGCGCTCTACTGGCGCGACGCGCGTGGCGGTGGCAAGGGGCAGGTGATCGACGCTGCGATCGTCGACGCCTGTTTCGCGATGACCGAGTCGACGATCACCGAATACGGCCTGACCGGCGTGGTGCGCGAGCCCTCTGGCTCGTACCTGTCGAAGATCGCGCCGTCGAACGTGCACAAGTCGAAGGACGGGAAGTGGGTCGTGATCGCTGCGAACCACGACTCGCTGTGGAAGCGCCTCGCGGCGCTGATGGGCAAGCCCGAGCTCGCCGAGGACGAGCGCTATGCAACGCATCGCGCCCGCGGCGAGCACGAGCATGAGCTGTACGCGATGATCGACGAGTGGGCTGCCGGCTACACGGCCGCTGAGCTCGACTCGATGCTCGCCGAGGCCAACGTCGTGTCCGCCGGGGTCTACTCGGCGGCCGACATGTACGACGATCCGCACTTCCGCGAACGCGGACTGATCGTGGATCTGGAGGACCCCGAGATCGGCACCATGCCGGTTCCGGGCATCACCCCGAAGCTCTCCGAGACGCCGGGCCACATCAAGTGGGGCGGCAAATGGGAGGTCGGGGCGGATAACGAAGAGGTCTGGTGCGGACTGGTCGGGCTCTCCCAGAGTGAGCTCGGTCGCCTGCAAGAGGCCGGGATCGTCTAGCGTAATGACCTGCAAGAGGAGAGAAAGGACGGACTCGTGGCGTATCGCCTAGGAGTGGACGTCGGTGGCACCTTCACCGACCTCTTCCTCGTCAATGACGAGGACGGAACACAGCATCGGGTGAAGACCCCGTCGACGCCGAGCGACCCTTCCCAGGGTGTGCTCAATGGCGTGGCGCGCATCTGCGAGACGGCGGGCATCACGCCCGGTGATCTCGGCAACATCATGCACGGCACGACCGTTGCGACGAACGCCGTGCTCGAGGGCAAGGGCTCTCGCGTCGGCCTCATCACGACCCAGGGGTTCCAGCAGATCCTGCATCTGGCACGCTCGCAGACGCCGGGCCCGCTGGCTGGCTGGATCATCATGCAGAAGCCCGAGCCGCCGGCGACCCTCGCCGACACGCGCGAGGCTGTCGAGCGCATGGGCCCGCGTGGTGAGACCGTCGTGCCCGTGGACGAGAAGCAGGTCGAGGGGATCGTCAAGGACCTCGTCGAGAGTGGCGTCGAGTCGCTCACGGTCGGCCTGATCAACTCGTACATCTCGAACAAGCACGAGAAGCAGATCGGCGAGATCGTGGAGCGCCTCTACCCGGGCTTCCCCGTCACCCTGTCCTCGGACGTGGTGCCGGAGTTCCGCGAGTACGAGCGCACCCTCACCGCGTGCATGAACTCCTTCGTGCGCCCGAAGGTGCAGGCGTACGTCGATCGTCTCGACGAGGAGCTGAAGAAGGGCGGCGCGACCTGCGACGTCAACATCCTCCGCTCCGACGCCGGCCTGATGACGACGCGCGAGGCGGGTCGCAACCCGATCTACGGCGTCCTGTCCGGTCCGTCCGGCGGCGTTGCCGGCGCCCTCGCGGTGTCGGTCCGTGCCGGGCATCCGAACATCCTCACGTTCGACATGGGTGGCACGTCGACTGACGTGGCGCTCTGCGAGAACGGCGAGCCCACGATCGGCCGCGACACGACCATCGGGCAGTTCCGCCTGAAGGTGCCGTCGATCAACGTGCACACCGTCGGCGCTGGTGGCGGCTCGATCGCCCACGTGCCGGAGCTGACGAAGGCCCTCCGCGTCGGTCCGCAGTCCGCGGGCGCCGAGCCGGGTCCCGCGGCGTACGGCAAGGGCGGCACCGAGCCGACCGTGACCGACGCCAACGTCGTCGTC
>CAINDT010000201.1 GCA_903847495.1 uncultured Actinomycetes bacterium | reverse complement strand
GAGCGGAGGTCGACGGCACCTGCCTGTACCACGGGGAGAACCTCTACGCGCCCGAGATCGACGCGATCGAGGTCCGCAAGCGCATCGGCATGGTGTTCCAGAAGCCCAACCCGTTCCCCAAGTCGATCTACGACAACGTCGCCTTCGGCCCGCGCGTCCTCGGCATGAAAGATCGGCTCGACGATCGGGTCGAGCAGGCCCTGCGCCGCGCCGCGCTCTGGGACGAGGTCAAGGACCGGCTCAAGTCCGGCGCACTCGGACTGTCGGGCGGCCAGCAGCAGCGCCTCTGCATCGCGCGTGCGCTGGCGGTCGAACCCGACGTGGTCCTGATGGACGAGCCGTGCTCGGCACTGGATCCGATTTCGACGGCGGCCATCGAGGACCTGATGATCACGCTCAAGAACGACTACACCGTCGTGATCGTCACCCACAACATGCAGCAGGCGGCGCGCGTCGCCGACATCACGGCGTTCTTCTCGGTCGACCAGGGCGAGACCGGCACGCGCACCGGCGTGCTGATCGAGGTCGATACGACCGAGCGCATCTTCACCAAGCCCGCCAACGAGCGGACAGAGGCCTACGTGACGGGACGGTTCGGATGAGAGAGGGACTGCAGGACGAGCTCGACGAGCTCTGCGGTGGCCTCCAGGAGGAGGGTCGCATCACCGCGCATGCCGTTGGCGAGGCGACCCGCGCGCTGGTCGACTGGAGCGTCGAGGCCTTCGAGGCCACGCTCGCGGCCGAGACCGAGGTGAAGCACCACTACCACCAGACCGAGCAGCGCGTCGAGACGATCATCGCCCGCCAGGCTCCGGTCGCCAGCGATCTGCGCCTTGTCCTGGCCGCGCTGCACATCAATCGCAGCGTCGAGCGCGCCGCACACAATGCGGCCCGGGTCGCACACCTAGCCACGCCGCCGCCGCGTCGTGCGCTCGTCGAGGAGGCGGTCATCACCGACGCGCTGCGCGCGATGGGCGAGCGGGGCGCCGAGATGATCCGCACCGCAATGGACGCCTTCGAGCGCCGCGATGCGAACGCCACGCGACTGCTCTCGACCCTCGACGAGCTCGTCGACCGGGAGAACGAGAAGATCGCCGACACGATCCTCGCCATCGACATCGCCGATCCGGAACTGCGCCAGTGGGCGTCGCGGATGCTGTTTGCCGGACGCTGGCTCGAGCGCGTCGGCGACCATGCGGTCAACGTGGCCGAGCGTGTCACGTACATGGTGACCGGCGAGGCGAGCCAGCCCGGCGACGGCGCATGACGCCATCGCGGGCCAACCGGCCTTGCGAGGGGTGAGCGATGGGACTCGAACCCACGACCGCCTGGACCACAACCAGGAGCTACCACCAGCTGAGCTACGCCCACCATGTACCGCCGAAGCGGACGGCGGAAGCATACACCGAACCCCGAGCGGGACGGACGGGGTAGGGTAGGGGCATGGCCACGGTACTGATCGTCGAGGACGACGAGACCCTCGCCGGCATCATGCGGCGCCACCTCGCCAACGCGGGGCACGACGTCGAGTGGGCCGCCGACGGCGATCGCGGCCTCAAGAAGGTGCGCTTCGAGCGCCCCGACGTCTGCGTCGTGGATCTGATGATGCCGGGCACGGACGGCTGGGGCGTGATCGAGCAGATGCGCGCCGAGGGCATCGACATCCCCGTGATCGTGCTGTCGGCCCGCTCCTCCGAGCACGACAAGGTGCACACCCTCGGCATCGGGGCCGACGACTACCTGGTCAAGCCCGCCTCGATGCGCGAGCTCGTCGCCCGCGTCGACGCCGCCCTGCGCCGGTCCGGTCGCGGCGGCTCAGCGCCCGCACCCGAGCGCGAGGAGGAGGCGATCGAGGCGCCAGGTATCCGCATCGACTTCCTCACCCATCGAGCGCTGATCCAGACGGCGCCCGACACGTGGACGGATGCGGAGCTGACCGTCCGGGAATTTCGCCTGCTGGTGACGCTGGCCCGCGCGCGCGGCAAGGTCCTCAGCCGCGACGAGCTCCAGCAGCGGGTCTGGGGCACGCCGCACCGACCGCGCGATCGCATCGTCGACGTGTGCGTGCGCAAGATCCGTGAGAAGCTCGACGCGCGTTCGCCGGAGTACACCTTCGTTCAGACGCACTACGGCATCGGCTACCGGTTCGAGCCCGAAGCGAAGACCGACGCCGACTGATCAGCCGGCAAGTGGCAGCGTGACGCGGAGGGTCGTGCCCGTCGCACCATCGGAATCGGCAGCAACGGTGCCGCCGTGCGCTTCGACGATGTGCTTGACGAGCGCCAGACCGAGCCCGGAGCCGGGGCCTGTCCGGGACGCCTCGCCGCGGTAGAAGCGCTGGAACACGAACGGCAGGTGCTGCGCCGGAATGCCGATACCCGTGTCGACCACCGAGATGACGGCGCGGTCGTCCTCCCGCAGCACGCTCACACGAACAATCGCATCGGGACCACCATGGATCAGAGCGTTGTCGATCAGGTTCTGCACGACGACTTCGAACAGGCGCGGCGCCACCGGGACGTCCACCCGCGCTGGCGCCGTCAGCACGAGGTCACGCCCTCGGCCGATACGCCGTTGGCGCGCTGCCTCGACGACGGTGAACGCGACGTCGCTCGCATCGACGACGCCGTCGGCGACCGCGAGGCGACCACGGTCGAGTGCCGCGAGCAGCAGCATCTCGTCGATCAGCTTCCGCATGCCGTCGACCTCGTGCTCGATCTGCGTCACGAGCTCCTCGCGCTCATCGTCCGTGTTGGGTAGCGCCAGAGACTCGGCGAGCCCGAGGATCCGGGCGAGTGGCGTACGCAACTCGTGCGACACGGCTGCGGAGAAGGTGCGCCGCGCCTCCTCGAAGTCGACGTCCTCGGTGACATCGTGGAACGTCGCCAGCGCGCCCCCGACGAAGACCACCGACGTCACCCGCAGCGAACGTGGGGGATCGCCCAGCACGACCTGCGCTTCAGTCGCAGCATCCTCTGCCGTGCAGGTTCGGCGCACGATCTCCGCGAGCGACGCCGAGATCGCACCCAGATTCGCACCGCGGGCGAGCGCGGGGAAGTCGCGCTGCGCCGCGCTATTGACGTGCAGGATGGCACCGTCGGCAGTGGCCAGCACCGCGGCGGCCGGCGTGGCATCGCAGATCGCGCGGGCATCGGCCTGCCAGCGCGCATCAGGCGCAGCCGGTGCGTCGGCGATCGCCGCGGGCACCGTTGCGACCCGGCGCCGGCCGATCAGCCAGCCGACGATCAGCCCGCCGACGAGCAGGAGCAGTGGAATCGCAACCGACACAGAAGGAGGATAGGCGCCGCTGCGGGAGCAATGACGCCGTCTACCACTTCGTCACCACCCCGCTTCCACGCTGCAACCCAACGCACTCACTCCGGGGCTTACCGTGCAGACATGCCGAGCATCCTCGTGATCGAAGACGATCCCATCCTAGGCAAGGCGATGGTCATGCACCTTCGCCACGCGGGCTTCGAGGTCGACCTAGCCGAAGACGGGGAGCGGGGACTACGGCGCCTCCGCCACGCACGGCCCGACGTGGCGATCGTGGATCTGATGCTGCCCGGCCTCGACGGCTGGGCTGTCACCGAGGCGATTCGCGAGGACCACCTGGGCGTTCCCGTCATCGTCGTCTCCGCCCGCGGCTCCGAGCACGACAAGGTCCACACCCTCGAGATCGGCGCGGACGACTACCTCTCCAAGCCGTTCGGCATGCGTGAGCTGATCGCACGCATCGAGGCGCTGCTCCGGCGCACGCGCCTCGTGGCGGCCTCCGAGCCGCGCGGGGAGGCCGTCGTCGTCGAGGGGCTGCGGATCGATCCCGATCTCCGGCGCGCCTTCGTGCGTACGGCCGACGACCAGCCCGAGCGGGAATGGGAAGACGCACAGTTGACGCCGACGGAGTTCCGCCTCGTCGTCGCGCTGGCGCGCCAGGAGGGCAAGGCGCTGTCACGCGACGAGCTCCAGCGCCGCGTCTGGGGCATCCCGTACCGTCATCGCGATCGCACCGTCGACGTCTGCGTCCGGAAGATCCGCGAGAAGCTCGACCGTCGCAGCCCCACGCACGACTACGTGCACACGCATTACGGCGTCGGCTACCGCTTCGCTGCCGAACCGCGCTGACCGGAACCGCCTCGCGGATACACTGGGGCAGTGCTGGACATCGGCGCCACCCTCAAGACCGCCCGCGAGCATCAGGGCATCGCGCTCGACGACGCCGCCGAGGCGACCAAGATCCGCGCGTCCTATCTCGCCGCCCTCGAGGAGGAGGCGTTCGAGCAGCTCCCGGGTCCCACGTACGCCCGCGGCTTTCTCCGCTCCTACGGCGAGTACCTCGGCCTCGACCCGCAGGATCTGATCGACGAATTCAACGTGCGGTTCGCCGCCGCGCCGTGGGAGGTCGATGACGACATCATGTTCCCGCGCCGGCGCTCCGCGCGCGCGGGACGCCGTGGCCGCGAGTCGAGTATCGCCGTGGTGGCCGTCGTCGGCATCGTTGCGGTCGCCGTGCTCGTTGTGATCGCCTCAACCTACCCCTCTGCACGCAGCACGCCGGCGCCGGCGGTCGATGCGACGACCGTGATCACGATCACCGAGGAGGCCGTCAACCCCGTGGCCACAGCGGTGACCGCGCAGACCGCGCCGGATTCGACGTCCGCCGCCGCGCAGGCCGTCGTCTACGTCAAGCCGCTCGACCAGACGACGCTGACGGTCCGTGCGCTCGGCGCCGCGGAGACCGCGACCCCGCTGTTCCAAGAGGAGCTCTCGCCCGAGCCGAGCCGGCCCGACGGCGTGCGGCTCCCGAAGTCCGCGTCCGGATACTTGATCCGCCTCGATCGGCCAGGCACGATCACCCTCGTGGTCAACGGCAGCCCGGTCGTCCCCGGACCGACCGACACGCTGCTGTCGGTCGACCCCAATGGTCGCGTCGCGGCGGTGCCCGAGTGAGCCGTCGCCGCACCGCAGCTGTGCTGGTGACGGGCTCGGAGATCCTGCTCGGGCGGACCCAGGATCGCAATAGCGGCACCCTGGCGCGCTCGCTCGACGCGCACGGCGTACGCCTCGAGCGCGTGGTCGCCGTCGATGATCGCGAAGAGCATCTCCGCGCTGCGCTCGACGGACTCCTCGCCGACGGCTACGACCTGATCTGCACCTCCGGCGGTCTCGGACCCACGCACGACGATCGCACCGTCGCGATCGTGGCCGATGCGACCGGGCGGGAGCTGGTGCTGGACGAGCCGGTCCTCGCCGAGATCACCGAGATCGTCACCGGCTATGCCGCGCAGCGCGGCGTGCCGGTGGAGCGCCTGCTGCCCGGCGCCCGCAAGCAGGCGATGGTCCCGGCGGGCGCCCACGTCCTCTCACCCTCGGGTACCGCACCCGGCGTGATCGTCCCCGGCGCCACGACCATCGTCGTGCTGCCCGGACCGCCCACCGAACTCGCCGACGTCTGGGGTCGCGCACTCGCGCATCCCGCCTTGGCCGAGATCCTCGGTGCGCAGCTCGAGCGCCGCATCCTCCGCATCTGGAGCACGCCGGAGTCCACCGTGGCGCGCGCGTTCGACCAGCTTGGCGGCGACGACCACGGCACGGAGACGTCAATCTGCGCCACGCGCCTCGAGGTCGAGGTCGTCGTGCGGTTCCCCGCCGACGCGCGCGAGGCCGGCAACCGTCTCGCGGACGGCCTTGTCGCCGAGTTCGGCGATGCCGTCTACGCGCAGGACGACCGCCCGGTCGAGCAGCGCGTCGTGGAGACCCTGATCGAACGCGAACTGACGATCGGCACCGCCGAGAGCTGCACCGCCGGCATGATCGCCGCCCGCCTCGGCTCCGTCGCGGGCGCGTCGGCAACGCTCCGCGGCGGCATCGTCGCGTACGCGAATGACGTCAAGACCACCGAGGTCGGCGTGCCTGCCGCTCTGATCGCCGAGCATGGCGCCGTCTCCGCCGAGGTAGCGGTGGCACTGGCGGAAGGTGTCCGCGCGCGATTGGGGTGCGATATCGGCATCGGCGTGACGGGTGTTGCGGGCCCCAGCGGCGGCAGCGAGGCGAAGCCGGTCGGCCTGGTGCACGTCGCCGTGGTCGGTCCGAAGGGGGCGGTGGAGACCCTGGAGCGCCGTTTCCCCGGCGATCGAGAGGCCGTGCGGACCAACTCCGCGACGGCTGCGCTGCACCTCGTGCGCCTGCTGCTCGCCGACGACGCCATCCGCGCGTAAGCGACGCGACTGTGCGCGCGACTCCCGCGCATCAGGCACAGCATCGCGTCCGGTTCGGTGGCCATACTTGGAACACCGAAGCGACGCATTCATCCCATTCCGGCGCGGCCGGCAGGAGGTCACCATGAGCGAGAAAGAGAAGGCTGTCGGCGCAGCACTGGCGCAGATCGAGAAGCAGTACGGCAAGGGAGCCGTCATGCGCCTCGGTGACGATGAGCGCGCCCCGGTCGCCGCCATCTCGACCGGCTGCCTCGGTCTCGACCTCGCCCTCGGCGTCGGTGGCCTGCCGCGCGGCCGCGTCGTCGAGATCTTCGGCCCAGAGTCGTCGGGTAAGACCACGCTCGTCTATCACGTGATCGCCGAGGCCCAGCGCAAGGGCGGTGTCTGCGCGTTCATCGACGCCGAGCACGCGATGGATCCGACCTACGCCCGCAACATCGGCGTCGACATCGACAACCTCCTCGTCTCGCAGCCCGATAACGGTGAGCAGGCGCTCGAGATCGCCGAGATGCTGATTCGCTCGGGCGGCCTCGATGTCGTCGCGATCGACTCCGTCGCCGCGCTCGTGCCGCGGGCGGAGATCGAAGGCGAGATGGGCGACTCCTTCGTCGGCCTGCAGGCCCGCCTGATGAGCCAGGCGCTGCGCAAGCTGACCGGCGTCCTCAATCGCACCGGCACCGTCGCCATCTTCACCAACCAGCTCCGCGAGAAGATCGGCGTGATGTTCGGCTCGCCGGAGACCACGACCGGTGGCCGCGCGCTCAAGTTCTACTCGTCCGTGCGGCTCGACATCCGTCGCATCGAGACGCTCAAGGACGGCACCGACGCCGTCGGCAACCGCGTGCGCGTCAAGGTCGTCAAGAACAAGGTCGCGCCGCCGTTCCGCCAGAGTGAGTTCGACATCATCTACGGCACCGGTATCTCGTGGGCAGGCTCG
>CAINDT010000200.1 GCA_903847495.1 uncultured Actinomycetes bacterium | reverse complement strand
TGCTCTGGGCGACGCCGTGCGCCAGCGGTGCGTGCTCGAGGTCGCTGGCCTTGCGGCGGCGACTCTCCGGATGCGCGACGCGATCGGCGGGCGCGAACGCCTGGCCCGCATCGTGCCAGCGGCCCGCCTCGACACACGCCACGGGGATATTCTGCGTGGCTGTCGCGGCGACGAGGATGGACGCCTCCAGCACGCGGTTCTGCTTCGCGCCGATGACCTCCTCGCCGTCATAGAGGAGCACGTCGGTCGTGAGCGGATTGCGGACGAGGAGTTCGGGGACGTGACCGTGCGCATCGACCTCCTCCACGGTGAAGCCGAGCGGCATCGCCTCGTCGAGGGTGATGTACGCGCGCTTCGGTTCGGTGGCGCCCAGTAGCGGGACGATCGTGATGCCGCCGCGGACCTGCGGCACCCCCAGACGCAGCTGGGTGGCGTGCGACGGGGTCGGGGTGGTGACGGTGCTCATGGCGGCTCCTTCGTCTCGTGTGGGGTGGCACGAGGGAGTCGCGAGGCGCGGTCGGTTCCTTACGCGCGGCGGATCAGAATCGGCTGCACGCGATCCGCGTGAGGTGGACGTCCACGCCGAACTCCTGCGGGGTCCCCATCGTGGAGCCGTTGATCGGGGTGAAGCTCTTGACCCCGGTGATGCGTCCCGACGTAGCGCGCAGATTCAGCTGCACCGCGTACCGCAGCCACCAGAGGCCCGGCTGCGTGGGGTCGCCGATGGTGCCGCGCGTCGCGCCCGTCAGGTTCAGTTGGATGCGCTGCCCCCCGGCCAGGCCGTTGTTCGGCCTGGCGATGGTGGCGGTGCCAACGAGCTGATCGACGTAGTCATAGGCGGTCTGATCCGCATCGAAGGATCGCTCGAGGCCGTTGACCTCCCACAGCGGCAGGCCGCTGGTGGGGCGCCGCTCGACGACGAGCTTGAGCGTGGTGCGGAAGCCGCCCGGCACGGGCTTGGCCCCCTCGCGGAAGCAGAACGCGCCGTCGCGGTCGAACGCGGAGGTTGGTGCGGCACCGCTGGTAGTCGGTAGCAGGACGCAGCTGGCGAGCGCGACGAGCGTGGCGATCCGCAGCCTACGCGGCATCGGGCTCCAGGTCGGATCCCATCTCCGTCGGTTGTCGGACGACCCGGACGAGCTCGCAGATGCCGGCGATCCACCAGAACGCCATGAACGCGATGCACCACGCGCAGACGTGACCGTTGAAATGCGCCTGCTCGACGTAGCGGAGGTAGATCGTGAAGATGGCGCCGATGAAGAAGAGCACCAGGCTGATCGCCCGCAGCTCGAAGCGATTCCACGGTGTCGCGAGCAGCAGCACGGTCGCGGCGGTCAGGCCGATGTACGCGAGCGGGATGCCGGCGATGTAGCCCCACGGCGAGTAGAGCGCCGCCGCGCAGCCGCCGCCTGCCGTGCACGGCGGGATCCCATTGGTCGCCTTCGTGTACGTCAGATAGCCGGACACGCCGATCGCGCCGAGCAGCGCGAGCAGCTGGAGGTACGTCGGGACGCGACGGTCGAGGACCATGCGCATAGGGTACCCGGCGCGTGCGGTTCGGTGCGACGCGCGGGTGATGCCGCGCACCACCGGCGCGTGTCTGGCGCGGTTGCGTCGCACGGGGACAGGCTGCCGACGTGCACGCTCCGGGCATGTCCCGCGCCACGCTGATATCGTTGCATAGGAGCCACGCTCTTGTCTGTCATGGAATCGCCCAACGCCATCCGCAAGCCCACGTACTTCGAGCGCATGCGCGCCGAGATCGATGCCGATCCCGTGCGACGCGAACGTGCGGCCGCGTTCCGGCGCCAGATCGACATGGTCAACGAGCTCATGTGGGCAATCGACGATCGGCGAATCGAACTTGGCATGAGCAAGGCGGAGCTTGCACGCCGAGTCGATCGCGATGCCTCATCGATTCGGCGTCTCTTCTCTACCGGCGGAAATCCCGAAATCACCTTCGTCGCCGCTCTCGCCGAAGCGGTGGGTTTGCGGGTCGTAGCCGTCCCGCGGGACTGATCCGAGGTCGCTCGTCGAGCATCAGGGGCCGCTGATGTGGCGCCTGCGTGTGACTACCACGGCGGCTTCCTTTCTCAGCAAGACACCCTCTGACGTGGCGTTGCGTCTGATTGGCATAGCGGAATCGGTCGCGGAGTACGGACCGTTCCGCTTCCCGGGTGGGGGGTACTGGGAGGCGATGCGCGGCGACATGCGCGGCTGGTTCGAGCTTCGCTGTACGGGCCCGCGGCGCGAGCAGTTCCGACTCTTCTGCCTGCTCGAGAACGGGACCGTAGAAGAGCTCGCAGGGCTTGGCCTCGATGGCCCCACCATCGCGGTGATCACCGGCCTCCGCAAGCCGCACCGGACTGTGTTCTCGGCGACCGACTACGCGCGGGTCCGGCGAGAGGGCGACGCATACCGCAGGCAGGTGCCGCGCCGTGCGCTCGAGTGATTCGGTCGCGTACGCTTCGCGCCATGAAGATCCGCGCCGCAGTACTCGAGGAATTCGGCCAGCCGCTCGTCGTCCAGGAGGTCGATCTGGCGGAGCCCAGGGCGGGCGAGGTGCTGGTGCGCCTCGAGGCGTGCGGCGTCTGCCACACCGACCTCTACACGGCGTCGGGCGCCGACCCGACGGGCTACGCGCCCTGCGTGCTCGGACACGAGGGCGCCGGCGTCGTGGAGAAGATCGGCGAGGGCGTCACGATGGTGCAGCCCGGTGATCACGTGATCACCCTCTTCGCCCCCGAGTGCGGGCAGTGCATCCACTGTCGCAGCTCGCGCACGAACCGCTGCATCGCGATCCGCGAGGAGCAGGGCCGCGGCTATCTGCCCGACGGCACGGCACGCCTGTCGCGCGGTGGCGAGGAGCTGCGCCACTTCATGGGAACCTCGACGTTCGCCGAGTACACGGTGATGCCGGAGATCGCGCTCGCCAAGGTGAGTCCCGAGGCGCCGCTCGACGGCTGCGCGCCGTTCGCCTGCGGCCTGTCGACGGGCATCGGCGCGGCGCTCTATACGGCGCAGGTCGAGCGCGGCTCCACGGTCGCCGTCTTCGGCTGTGGTCTCGTTGGCCTCGGCGCGGTGATCGGTGCGCGCCTGGCTGGCGCCGAGCGCATCATCGCCATCGACCTCGCCGAGAACCGCCTGCAGGACGCGCTGCACCACGGTGCGACCGAGACGCGCGTCGGCGGACCCGACACGGTCGACTGGCTGAAGGAGCAGACCGACGGCTACGGCATCGACTACACGTTTGAGGCGACGGGCAACGTGCACGTGATGCGCCAGGCCGTCGAGAGCGCCCGCGAGGCCTGGGGTCTCGCGACGATGTGCGGCGTTGCCGGCAAGGGCGAGCTGCTCGAGGTGATCCCGCGCTTCCTGATCACTGGCCGTCGCGTGACGGGCTCCTCCTTCGGCGGCGTCAAGGGGCGCACGCAGGTGCCGCTGCTCGTCGACCACTGGCTCAACGGCGACATCGACGTCGAGGCGCTGCTCTCGCACCGCATCACACTCGACGAGGTCAACCATGGCTTCGAGCTGATGGAGCAGCAGGACGGCATCCGCAGCGTGATCACCTTCTCGTAGGCGACGGGTCACCAGCGGGGTCTGGCCTCGCTCGTACCCACACGGGGATCAGCGACGGGGCGGGGAAGTTCGACCTGCAATGATCGGCGCGATGACCGTCATCGCCGCAACGCAAGAGGGGCCGATCCGCCAGTTCCTTGATTGGGTCACGACCGGCGATCCGTTGGAGATCCTGATCACGATCGTCGTGGCGGTGCTGCTGACGATCGTCTTCCGCCGC
>CAINDT010000199.1 GCA_903847495.1 uncultured Actinomycetes bacterium | reverse complement strand
CGGCGACCTTCTGCCCGATGCCAAGGTGGAGCGCATCCGCGTGCTCGCCGGCAACGGCAAGATCGGGATGGTCGGTGACGGCGTCAACGACGCGCCCGCGTTGGCCGTGGCCGACGTGGGTATCGCGATGGGTGGTCGGGGCACGGACCAGGCGCTCGAGACGGCCGACGTCGTGCTGATGGCCGATCGCCTGCTGGACGTGCCGTACGCGATCGAGCTGGCGCGCCGCATGCGTCGCGTCGTGCGTCAGAACCTCGTGTTTGCCGGCAGCGTGATCGTCGTCCTCGCGATCCTGACGCTCTTCGACAAGGTGCCGCTGCCGCTCGGCGTCGTCGGTCACGAGGGCTCCACGATCATCGTGACGATCAACGGCCTACGGCTGCTCCGCCGCTGAGCTCGAGTCGCCAAGGCGGCTACGGGTCGAGCCGCCCTCGCCTCACGCGTGACAGGATGGGCCCGGGCCTAACGTGTCCGGCGACCACGCGGCGGCGGGTCAGCCCGGCGTCAGATCGTGAACCAGGTGCCGAACAGCTCGATGCCGAGCGAGAACGGATCGGCCTGGAATTCGATGCCCGCGGAGCCGGTCCACCAGTTGCTCCACGACGTCCAGCCGCCCTCGGGCACGCAGATCTGCGTGCAGTCTCGGCCGAACCACCAGCAGACCCTGCAGCAGCAGGCCTCGGGGCCGGCGAGGAAGTTCCAGCGATCGCCGTTCACGGAGAGGCTCGCGGTATCAGAGATCGCGAAGTAGGGCGCGACGTTGGAGATGTCGAGGTACTCGGTGTACGAGAAGCAGCCCTGCAGCTGCGTCACGAGCGGGATCGTGATGGTGCCCGTGCAGGCGCTGCCGCTCGCATTCGAGGTGATGGCGAACGTGCCGTTCGAGGAGATGTAGAAGCTCGGGAGGTTGAAGGACGTCCCGTAGATGTCGGCATCGCCCGTCATCGTCAGCGACGTGGCGTTGGCCGGGGTCGAGCAGGTCGAGTCGGTGCAGTTCGTGAAGATCGCGTTCAGCACCAGGTCGGCGACGCCGATGTTGAGGTCGCCGTCCGCGGCGAGGTAATAGAGCGGCGGGGCGCTGCCGTTCTCGATGAACGTGACCGTGCCGCTGACGCTCACCACGTCGAGGTTGATGGCGATCGAGGCCTGCAGACCGAGCGACGTCGGCGTCTGACTGAGCGTGAACTGCGCATCGGAAATGTTGAAGCCGCCCATGCTCACGTCCTCGGTGCCGGTCAGCGTGGTGGAGGGCTGCCCGTTGATCATCGTGAACTGCCCCGAGATGCTGACGTCGGCGATGTCCGCGACATCGAGCTGCGCACTACCGGAGACGCTCTCGTTGCCGCCTTGGCTCGACGCCGCGACGGTGACTTGCAGCAGGAAGCCGCCGATGTCGAGCTGCCCGGCTCCGTTGAACGAGAAGTCGCCATTTGACTGGAATTCACCCTGGATGCTGGCCATGTCGTTCGTGCTCTGCGGCACGAGATCGATCTGCGCGGCCACCGATGCGTAGAACACACCGCCGACGCTGCCGACGCCGACGCTGCCGCCGATGTCGAACCCGCCGACCTCGAGATCCACGTTATCCGCGGCGAACGAGAAGTCGCCGGGAGCGCCGGTGACGGCGGTTCCGTCCGCGTTGATCACCTGCTCCTTGCAGCCCGTCTGGTAGATCATCGCGCCCTCGAGCTGCGCGGTGAACACGTTCGGCACGTTCAACGACCCGGTGAAGGCGACGCACTGCGGCGAGATGTCGAGCGTGGCCTGCATCGAGAAGCCGCTGACGGTCAGCGTGACGGCGGCCTGCACGTCGAAGGCGTCGGTGGCCGCCGTGTACGAGCCGTTGAACGAGCCATTCATCGTCGCCGGGCCGAGCGTGAGGTTCTGCAGCGTCGCGGTGACATCGACGTACTCGACGATGCCGTTGTCGATCGTGGCCGCGAAGCCGACGTCGAGCGTGGTGCCCATGATGTTCATGTCGCCGCTGGCGGCAACCGAGAGGTTCTCAACGCCGGGTCCGTATTCCACGTTGACCGAGATCATCAGGTTCGACAGCGAGAAGCCCGCCACCGTGAGCGGTTGCGGTTGGGAGACGGTGAGGCTGGCATCCACGGAATCGGGGGTCTTGGTGAGGCTGCCGCTCACGTCGATCGTGGTGCCGAACATCGAGAAGCCGCCCGAGAACGTCACCGTGTCCGTGTTCGTCGCCATGTTGAGCCCGACGGCGATGGTCGTCTCCTGGAACGAGATCGCACCGCTGGTGCCAGGAATCGAGAACGCACCGATCTCCAGCGAGGCGTTGAAGATCGTGGGATCGAGACTGAGGGAGGCCGCGACGTCGACGGTCGTGCCGAAGACGGCGCCGTCGAACGCGAGCGACATGCCGGCGGGGATGGTCGACGTGCCGACCGTGCACCCGTCGGGCGCGACGGAGAACTCGAAGTACGTGGCCGTCAGCGCGCCGCCGCCGACGCTCATGATCGGCTGGCTCCCCGTGGACGAGCCCACGGCGATGGCCAGGCACGGCGTGGCCTCGGAGAGCTCCGCGGTCATCGAGATCGGCACGCCGTTGTCTACGCCGAAGGCCTGCATCAGCGAGGGTGGCAGATCGCCGGACGCGTAGAGGCCGAGCGAGGGCAGCGGAATCGGGGGATCGAGCGTGATGCCGAGCGAGATCGCCAGATCGTCGATCACGAGGCCGTTCACGCCGAACGCGTTGTTCCAGCCCGTCGCGTCCTGGAACTCCAGTGTGCCGCTGAGCGCATTCGTGCCGAGGTCGAACGAGATCTCGAAGGTGAGCGTGGGGGCGGTCTGCGACGACCCGCCGAGCGCAGTGACGCTCAGGTCGGTGGTGCCCCCGGCGGAGACCGTCAGGCCCGTCGTGTTGAACTGGATGTCGAAGAAGAGCTGGCTGACGGCCAGCTTGGAGCCGCCGGCCGGGATCGAGTGTCCGCCGCCGAAGTCCATCTTGGCGTTGAAGAACCCGGTCTCGGGATCGAACTGAATCGTGCCGAGCGCGAGGCTGAGCGACGAGGAGTCGTTCATCATCGTGGTCCACCACGACGGCGCGGTGTAGCCGCCCTGGATCGAGAACATGCCGGGTTGGAGCGTGAGGCTCTGCACGCCGAAGTTCGGTAGTTCAGCGGTCATGGTCGCCGCGAAGGACGACCAGCCGAACGCGGTGCCCGACTGCG
>CAINDT010000198.1 GCA_903847495.1 uncultured Actinomycetes bacterium | reverse complement strand
TGGCTGTGCGTCGCCTCGTTGAGGACGGCGCTGCCGAGGCCGGGCTTGCCGTCGCCGAGGCCGCTGCCGTTGTCGGTGATCTCGAGGATCACGCAGTCGGACTCAACGACGACGCGCACGGTCGCCTCGTATGCGGCGCCGTGGATCGACGCGTTGGCGAGGCACTCCTGAACGACGTTGCCGATGCGGTGCAGGGTCTCCGCCGCAATCGGGTCGCTGGGCAGCTGCCACATGATCGCGATCAGGCCGCGCCACTTCGCATCGTGCTGCTGCGCCAGCGTGGCGAGATCGGTCGCGTCTGTTCGTTGGCCGGGCTCGCCAACTTGCGAGATCGCGAAACGCGCGTCGGCAATCGCTGCTTCGAGTGCCTGATTGTCGCCGCGGTTGACGGCGTCCTGGATCGTATACGCCGACGCGACGAGGCCGGCCTGCACGGTGCCGTGGAGGTAGAGCGCGAGCTCGCGTTGCATCTGCTCGGTCGCGGCCTCGAGGGCGAGGCGTTCGAACTCGACCTCCTCGGCGTGCGTACGGAGCGAGCGGAGGTTCGCGTCCTGCGTGCGCAGCGCGGCCTGTGTCCAGCTGACGACGATCGTCGCGACGACGGCGAAGAGGATCAGCAGCACTCGTTGCAGCAGAGGGATCGTGCTCGACCCCAGCTCCATCGCAACGGTGAACGTTGCGAGTGCCGCGATCAGCATGGTGCCGAGCGCGATCAGGCGTGCGCGCATGTACCGCGGCGCGGGCGCATACCGGCGGACGGCGGCGCGGCCGAGTGGGTACAGCACCACCATGGCGACGAGGAGCGCGAGCCGAGAAACGATCGACAGGAGGATGCCAACCTGCGCGATCGATGCAGGTACGAAGCACACGGCCCACACCGCATAGGGCAGCGCGATCGGCAGGGGTGCTGCGAGGCTCGCGTGCTCAATCGCGATGAGGGTGCCGCGGCTTAGCCCAGAATCACGCTCCTGCCAGAGCCGATGGCTCTCGGGCCGCACATAGTCCGCGGCGGTGCTCAGTAGGGCGTCGGACAGCTGGGCGTCGGCGCGATCGACCTTGGCAGCTTGCTCGAGCCCGAGCAGCCGGTCTTCGAGTGCCGTCTGGATGCGTGTGGTGATCACCGAGCGTGCGGCGCTGAGCGCACCGGCCGCGCGCAGGCGTGCAGCCTCGGCCTGGATCTCGAAGCGGAGTAGTCGCGTGCGCTCGCTGGCGTACCAGTCCGTGATGGCGATCAGATACGTGACGACGACAACGGTCAGCACAGTGATCGGGAGGAAGAACAACGCGGCTGTGACGACGCCTGACCAGCCATCGCCCAGCGCGGCACGGCTCTCCGGCACAGCGAGTGCTGCGGCCACGCGCACGATGCCGAGGCTGATGGCGAGTGCGAAGAACCACGCGATGTGGACAGGTTTGGTTCGACGGGTGCGAAAGACCGTCAGGTGCGCGGCCAGGAGCAGGACTGTCCCCAGCAGCCAGAACGTGAGCGTGAGTACGGCCACGGTCTGCGGCGTGATGCCCAACTGCGCTTTGAGTCCGAGCGCGCCGAACGCCGTTGTGGCAGAGAGGATCAGCCAGCCGCGGAGCGAGATCGCCCAGCGCCCGCCCAGCAGTTCGCGCGTGCTAGGACGGGAGCTTGTGCTGGGCACCGCTGGCCCCGGCCATCTCGAAGTACGCGCGCACGAGCAGGACGCGCGTGTTCGTCGTCGCGTCGCCGGCGGAGCCGAGCGCCTGTGCGATTCGCTGGATCGACTTCTCGACCGTGCGCTCCGTGACGAAGCGCTGCCGCGCGATCTCCGCGTTGCTCATGCCCTGCGCGACG
>CAINDT010000197.1 GCA_903847495.1 uncultured Actinomycetes bacterium | reverse complement strand
GTGTCGGCGGCTCGTGCCGGGTGGTCGCCCGGGGAGAATTCCAGCTATGACCACCCCGATCGAACCCGGCCGCAAGGTCGTGCCCATCCGCTGGCGCGACCTCGACGGCTTCAACCACGTCAACAACGCCGTCTACCTCAACTACCTCGAGGAGGGCCGCGACGCGTGGCTCGCCAACGCGCTCGGCTCTGGCATCACCCAGCTGACCGAATTCGTCGTGCGGCACGTCTCCGTCGACTTCATCTCCGCGCTCACGCAGGAGGACGGCGACGCCGTGGTGCAGGTCGAGGTCGAGAGCGTCGGCGGCTCGTCAATCACCCTGCGCGAGACGGTACATGCCTCGAGCGACGGCCGTCTCTGCGCCAGCGCGCGCGGCGTGCTCGTCCACACGAACATCGAGCACACGGAGTCAAAGCGCCTGCCCGACGACCTGCGGGCGCGGCTCGAGGCGTCGATCGTCGGCTGAGCCCCGCGCCTAGCCCGGCGACTTGAGCGCCGTCTGGAAGTAGATGTTCTCGTTGAAGTGGTACGTGACGGGCACCGGCGGGGCGGTGCACGACGAGCCGTCCGCACTGTCGCAAAGCGTGAGCGAACCGGTCGTCGACGACGTCTGCGTGCAGGTCCCCGTGAGGACGCACGGATTGAAGTTCGCCGGGCAGATTTGGATCGTGGCCGGGTTGAGATTGGGGATGTAGGTGTTGTTGCCATACCGCCCCAACGTGATCATCACGATGGTGTCGCTGTACACGACCTGCGTTGCCTTGTTGTACACCAGGAAGTCGAAGGTACAGACGAGATCGGCGTACTGGCACGCGTCGTAGCCGCCGCTAGCCGCCGTCGATTTGTTGAGCACGATCGCACCGCCGTTGCAACCAACGCCGCCGGGCGCTCCCTCAAGAGCCATGATCATGCCGAAATTCTGCGGCGGGAAGGGGCCCTGTTGCGGTGGGCAGGAGAGCGTCATCGAGAACGACGTCCCCTGGTCGATGATGACGGCGTAGATGTCCTCGTTGAATTCGATCTCGTTGAAGTACTCGATGATCATCTCGTCGTCCGGCGAGTTCGGACACCCGTCCGCGAGCGCCCGGTTCGGCAGCAGCACCGTCGTCGCGGCACTCGTGGCCGTCTGTACCGACGCCTGACGCGGCGAGCGGTCCGAACTGGCCGATCGGGGCACGTTCGTCACGGTGCGGAACTCGTAGCGCCCTGCGACCCCTGCCCGACAGACGTCGACCGTGCGCGAAGCACGCGCAGTGGTATCCGCGGCGGACCAACGCGTGCGGCGGAGCCCCACCCACGACCCCTTCTTCCCGTCGCGCGCGACACGCCGCATCTGCACCTCGACGACCAGTGGGCGCCCGCGGAGCGCATCGGCGATGCGATGACGGATTTTGATTGTGTCGCCGGGTCGCATGGTGCCATCGGCCGTGGCGCCGACATGGGCGTGCGTGATGCAGTCGTTGGCGCGGCGGGTGTCGCCGGTGAGGTCGCAGCCCTTCGTGACCGCCTGTGCGGGCGCGGCGACGGCGGCGACGATCAGGGCGAGCAGCACCGTGAGCAGGAGGCGGTTGCGCATCGCGTGGATCGTAGGCGACCACCGCGGCTCGCCAGAGAAGAACGTCGGCCGGCTCACCCGACGATGAGTGCTGCGACCACGCCGGCGAGGTACAGGAACGCGAGGATGACGTTGACGTTGAAGAACGCCTGGTTGACCTTCGAGAGGTCGTCCTCGCGCACGATCGCGTGCTCGTAGATGAGCAGCGCGGCACAGGCCGCCACGGCGATCCAGTACGGCCAGGCTAGGCCCGCCCAGACGCCGACGCCGATCATCGAGACGATGCTCAGCACGTGCAGGACGCGTGCGAACCAGAGCGCGCGGCCGATGCCGAAGTCGGCGGGCGCCGAGTGGATGCCCTCGGCGACGTCGCTCTCGACGTCCATCGTCGCGT
>CAINDT010000196.1 GCA_903847495.1 uncultured Actinomycetes bacterium | reverse complement strand
TCGACGATGAAGGCTTCCATGGCGCGGGAGCCTACCGGTTCCGGACAGCGAGCCGCTGATAGCCTCGGCGCATGACCGATCGTCCCCCCGCTCCGGTCGAACTCAGCGACCTGCTCGGCCGACGCCTCGCCGGTGGCGCCAAGGTGCGCGACCTCCTCGTCGACGCCACCGGTGCGGCCTGGCCCGTCCGCGCCGTCGTCACCGACGACGAGATATGCGAGGCGCACTGGCATCGTGGCGAACTGGCACTTGGCGCACCGGTAGCGACCACGGGCCTTGCCTCGCTGCGGGACGACATCCTCGACCGCCAGGTCGTCGATACGGACGACCGCCGCGTCGTGCGCATTGGTGACGTTGCGCTCCTGCCCGTTGACGGGCGACTCGAGGCGGTCGCCCTAGAGGTGGGCCTGCGACCAGTCCTCCGCCGACTGGGCCTGCACGTCATCGCACGGCGTCACCGCGAGGACCTGCTCGAACTCGACGACGTGACGGTCACCGACAGCTGCGTGATCGCGCACGCGTCGCACGACCGTGTCGCGCGCATCGAGACCCACCATCTGGCGCGGCTGATCCGACGGCTACCGCACCGGATGAAGCACGACGTCCTCGCGCAGCTCCCCGCAGAGCGCAGCCGCGACGTCCGCGCCCACATGGCGCGCAAGCCGCACCGTCCGCACCTCCGTCGCTTCCGGGTGCCGCGTGCGTAAGCGCGTCGCGCTGTTCCTCGCAATTCTCGGACCGGGGCTGATCGCCGGCCTGTCCGACGACGACCCGGCGGGCATCACCACGTACGCGGTGATGGGCGCCGACCACGGGTATGCGCTGCTCTGGGTGCTCGTCGTCGCGACGGGGATGCTCGTGCTCTACCACCTGCTCGGCGTGCGCATCGGCGTTGCCACCGGCCAAGGCATGATCGGCCTCGTGCGCGAGCGCTACGGCGTGCGCGTCGGCGGCGGCATCCTCGCCTGCCTGCTCGTCGCCAACCTCGGCACGCTGGCCGCCGAGTACGCGGGCATCGCCGCCGCGCTCGGACTGGTCGGCATACCGCGAGAGCTGTCCGTGCCAGCGGCCGCGATCATCATCACGCTGCTCGTAATCCGCTCGTCGTTCCACCTCGTCGAGCGGATCCTGCTGGCGCTCGGAGCACTGCTTGCCTCGTACATCCTGTCCGGTCTGCTCGCGGGCCCGGACTACGGCGCGACGCTGCACGGGCTGATGGTGCCCGGCACGAGTGCACAGACCGGAGCGCTGATCACCGCCGTCGCCGTGATCGGCACGACGATCGCGCCGTGGGGCCTCTCGTTCATCCAGTCGTACGCGGTGGACAAGCGCATCAAGGCCGAGACGCTGAAGGCCGAGAACGTGGACATCGTCACGGGCGCCGTGCTGACGGGCGTGATTGGTCTGTTCGTGGTGATCGCCTGCGCCGCCACGCTGCATGTCACCGGGACCTCGATCGAGGATGCCGCCGACGCGGCGATCGCGCTCGAGCCGCTCGCCGGCGGCCTCGCCAGCACGCTCTTCGGCGTCGGCCTGCTCGCCGCCGGTACGCTCGCGGCGGCCGTCGTGCCGCTCTCGACCGGCTACTCCGTCTCCGAGGCCGTCGGCATGGAGGCGCGCATCGACGACTCGTTTCGCGAGGCGCCGCTGTTCTACGGCACGTTCGTCGTGATGACCGCGCTCGCGGCGCTGATCGTCGCGCTGCCCATCATCCCGCTGCTGCCGATCCTGTTCCTGTCGCAGGTGCTCAACGCGATCCTGCTCGTACCGATCCTGATTGCACTTGCGCGCATCGGGGGCGACGGACGCGCAATGGGCACGCTGAAGGTCGGCCGCATCCAGCAATGGCTGCTGTGGGCCAGTGCCATCGGCCTCGGCATCACGAGCGCCGTCCTGATCGCCACGCTGCTGCTCGATCTCATCCCGTAGAACGCCGGTCGCCGAGCTCGCGCCCCGGCGGTACCATCCCCGACATGCAGCGCCCTCTTCCCCGCGAGGCGTTCCTCCAGGAGGACACGTACGCGAAGACCCGCCTCCCCGTCGACTTCGCGTGGACGTTGATCCCCGACGCCTACACGTCGCAGGACTTCCACGAGGTCGAGCAGCAGGAGGTCTTCGCCAAGAGCTGGGTGCCGGTCTGCGTGACCGACGAGGTGCGCGAGCCCGGCGACTTCCTCGTCGTCGAGGTCGCGGGCCGCTCGATCATCGTGGCGCGCAACCAGGAGGGCGAGCTGCGCGCACACCACAACGTCTGCCGCCACCGCGGCGCCCGCCTCTGCGAGGGCACGGGGCACGTCAAGCGCTTCTTCTCGTGCCCGTATCACGCGTGGGCCTACGACCTCGACGGGAAGTGCCTCGGCACGCCGCTGTTCACGCCCGAGAGTGAAGTGCCCGTCGAGGCCCGCGTCGCCTTCGACATGGCGGACGTCAAGGCGTTCGATAAGGACGAGATGGGCCTGCACCCGGTGCGCGTCGCCGAGTGGAACTTCCTCGTCTTCGTCTGCCTCGATCCCGCAACGCCCGAGCTGGAACACGAGCTCGGCGATCTGACCGAGCGCCTCGCCGGCTATCGCCTCGGCGAGTACCGCCTGCAGCGCCGCGTCGAGTACGACATCAAGGCCGACTGGAAGCTGATCGGCGAGAACTTCATGGAGTACTACCACCTGCCGTGGGTGCACCCCGCGCTCGTCAAGGTCTCGCCGATGGACGATCACTACCGGTGGCAGGGCGCCGGCAAGTACGTCGGCTTCTGCACGTGGCCGATCGCGGCGAACACCGACGACGGCGGCTGGAAGGGTCTGCCGCCGGTCGACTTTGTCGAAGGCCAGGACGCCGAAGCCGCGCGCTTCATCTGGCTGTTCCCCAACATCGCGATCAACGTGATGGCTAATCACGTCGTGCTGCTGCTGGCGCGTCCCGATGGCGTCGGGCACACCGCCGAGGTCGTCTACCTGCTAACGCACCCCGACTCGATCGCCGCAAGCACCGACCCCGAGACCGAGATCGATTCCCTGATGACGTTCTGGGACGAGGTCAACAAGGAGGACATCGGCATCGTTGAGCGCGTCCAGGACGGCCTCCGCAACCCCGCCTACGAGGGCGGTCGGATGTGTTACCGCTTTGAGGAGTCGTGCCACCGCTTCCAGAACATGCTGATCGATCGCATGCTGGGCATCGCCACAATTCCCGCCGGCGATGACGCCGAGACAGTGCGGATGTTCGGCCCGCGCGACAAAGCCGAGCAGGCGTGACCGAGCAGGCACCGCAGCATCGGCACATGGAGGAACCACGGCGACGGTTCGGTCGCCGCTGGCTGGACCTGACGAGCGAAAATCACATCCTGGTCGCGCCGCTGATCTCGCTTGCGGCGTTCATCTGCATCGCCCTTGGCAACAAGTCAATCGTCGCTGCGCTGATCGCGCTGCTTCTGCAGAGTGCGCTCTTCCAGATCGCCGTTGTGGCGCACATCCGCCAGCCGCAAGTGCGTCGCATCGCGTACATGACGGCGCCGTTTCTCATTATTGCCATCGTGATAATCGCGGGTGCGCTCGCGCGCCTCGTCGGCGTGGACTCGGGCCGGTTCGTCCTGATGGTCTTCAGTGCTGGACTCACGCTCGGCGTGATCGTCCGCATCTTCGGTCGTGTCGCGAAGGCGCCGATCATCAACGCGGGCGTGGTCGTCAACGCCGTCACGGTCTATCTGATGCTCGGGCTGTTTTTTGCCTACGTCTACATGTCGCTCAGCGCGGCAGCAGGCGAGGCGTTCTTCGCCCAAGGCCCCAACCAGCCAACCACGGTCTTCCTGTACTTCTCGTACATCACGCTCGCAACCGTCGGCTACGGCGACTTCACCCCGGCGTTCAACGCAGGACGCTTCGCCGCCGTCGCCGAGGGCCTGATGGGTCAGCTGTACCTCGTGACCGTGCTCGCGCTGATCGTGAGCAACCTGGGGCGCCAACGCAATGGGTCGATGGTGCCGCTGGAGAAGTCCAGCGACACCACCCCCGATGACTCCCTGAAGGACTAAGCGCCGATCTTGCGCTTGCGGCGCTTGTGCCGCAACTTCGCAGCGGCGGCCTTGCCCGGCGTCGGCTTGCCCGGCTTGGGTGCCGCGGGCGTGCCGTTGGTGTGCACCGAGCGGTTCGACTGCTGGTGCTTGTGGTGCTCACGACTCGTGCTCTCGCCGCGGGCCTCGACCTTGTCACCGTGACGCGGCTTGTCGCCATGACGCGGCTTGTCACCGTGATGCGGCTTGTCGCCGTGCGACGGGCGATCACCACTGCGCGGACGATCATCACGCTGCGGCTTGTCGCCGTAGGCCGGGCGATCACCACTGCGCGGACGCTCATCACGCTGCGGCTTGTCGCCGTGCGACGGGCGGTCACCGCTACGCGGACGATCGTCGCGACGCGGCTTGTCACTGTGGTGCGCCTTGCGCTCCTCGTGGCGCTTCTCCGCCTTGAGCTCGTGCTTGGCGATGGCATCGCTGCGCTCAGCATCGACCGGCGGGCGCTTGGCGTCGACCCGGACGGGCTTGATCTCGCCGAGCAGGTCGAGATCGACGGGCGTAATCTGCGCGTCGAGCTTGAGCTGGCTGAGGAGCTTGCGGACGGGATGCTCGTCCTGCTTGCCGACGAAGCTGACGACCAGACCGTCCTCGCCGGCACGGCCGGTGCGGCCCGAGCGATGGACGTAGTCGGCCTTGTCGGCCGGCGGGTCGAAGTGCACGACGCACGAGACCTCGTCCACATGGATACCGCGCGCGGCAACGTCGGTGGCGCAGAGGACCGGCATGCGGCCCTTGGTGAACGCGTGCAGAGCGCGGTCGCGCTGCGACTGCGAGCGGCCGCCGTGCAAGTTGGCGGCGCCAACGCCAGCGGCGTTGAGCTTCTTGGCGAGACGATCGACGCCGTGCCGGGTGCGGCAGAACGCGATCACCGTGCCGGTGCGCAGCACGAGATCGACGAGCAGGTCGACGCGGTCGTCCGGCTTGACCTTCCAGAAGTAATGCGTGACGTCGCCGACCGAACGCTCCTCGGCGACCGCCTCGTGGCGGACCGGGTTGTTCTGGTATTCGCGGGCGACCTTCTCGACCTCGCCGTCAAGCGTGGCAGAGAAGAGCAGCGTCTGGCGGTTCGGCTGAACCTGGTCGAAGAGGCGACGGACGACGGGCAGGAAGCCCATGTCGGCCATGCGGTCGGCCTCATCGAGCACGACGATGTGGACGTCGGAGAGATCGACGTCGCGGCGCTGGATCAGGTCCTCGAGGCGGCCGGGGCACGCGACGAGGATCTCGACACCGCGGCGCAGCGCGCTCTGCTGCGCGCCGTAGCCGGTCCCGCCGTACACGGCAGCGCACTTGAAGCCACGCGCAGCGGCGAGCGGCTCGACCTCACGCATGATCTGCTCGGCGAGCTCGCGCGTCGGGGCGAGGATCAGTGCGGTCGGGCGCTTCGGCTTGGCGGGCTTGACCTGCGCGGCGACGGCGAGGCCGAAGGCGATGGTCTTGCCCGAGCCCGTGGGGGCACGGCCGGTGACGTCGAGGCCCTGGAGGGCGTCGGGGATGGTGTATTCCTGGATC
>CAINDT010000195.1 GCA_903847495.1 uncultured Actinomycetes bacterium | reverse complement strand
GCGAGAATCCACGCCTGCGCCTTGGAGCGCGTGGGCGCCAGTCCGCGCGCGACGAGGGCCTGATCGAGGCGCTCCCGCCCCGCTCCCGCCATCAGCTGGTCCGCCGGTAGATGGTCTCGACGACTGCCCGCAGCGCCGTCGGATCGCCGGGCAGCTCGTCCAGCAGTCCGCTGGCACGCAGCCACGAGCGCTCGGCGCGATCCTGAGCCTCGGCGAGACCGAGCACGCGCACCCACGACTGGCGGTCGTTTGCCTCGTCGGCGCCCGCCGTCTTGCCCAACTCCTCGCTCGTGGAGGTCGCGTCCAGGACATCGTCCACGATCTGGAAGGCGACGCCGATCTCGGCACCGAGCTCGCGGTACGCCGCCGTGGTGGCCACATCCGCGCCGGCGATGTGGAGACCCATGGCGATCGCGGCCTCGAGCAGACAGCCGGTCTTCAGCGAACACATGCGACGCACCCAGGCCTCGTCGGGCTCGGCAACCGGATGCAGGTCGAGGTACTGACCGCGCACCATCCCATCGGTGGCGATCGACAGCTCGTGCACGAGCGCCAGTCGGGTCTCGGCGTCCGCGACGCGCCCCTCGGCGATCACGCGGAATGCGAGCGCCAGCAGGCCGTCGCCGACCAGGATCGCGACGTCCTCGCCGAAGGCCACGTGCGTCGTCGGCATGCCGCGGCGGATCGAGTCGTCGTCGAGCGCGGGCAGGTCGTCGTGGACCAGCGAGAAGGTGTGGACGAGCTCGAGCGCGCAGGCCGCGGGCAGACCGGCCGCGAGATTGCCGTCGAGCGCTTCGACGGTGGCGAGCAACAGCACGGGACGCAGACGCTTGCCACCGGCACCGACGGGGTACCGCAGTGCCTCGCCGAAGCGCTGCAGCTCGCCGCGCTCGGTGATCAGCGCATCGACCGGACCACGCAGCGCGTCCTCGACGAGGAGGCGCAGGCGATCCAGATCAGAGGAGGTCGAGCTGTCCATTACCGCGCTCATCGGCGAGCGCGCGACGACGCCGATCGATCTCCGCGGAGATCTCCCGGGCGGTCTCCTGCAGCTCCTCGAGTGCGGAGACGGCGTCGTCCGGCGAGTCGACTGCGTCAAGGCGCGTGCGGGCAGCCTCGAGGCGGACGACGAGCTCGTCGAAGGGGTCGACGTCAGACATACGCGGAGGTTACCGTCCCTTGCCGCGTGTGCGGGCGGCGGCGCTGAGGATGCCGTTGACGAACGCGGCGGCCTCCGGCGACGCATAACGCCGGGCGAGCGCGACGCCCTCGGCGATCGCAACGGCAGCCGGCGGATCGTCCTGGTCGAGTTCGAGCAGACCGACGCGCAGCACGGCGCGCTCCACGGGTGCGATGCGCTCGATGCTCCAGCCCTGCGCCAGTTCGTCGATCTCGCCGTCGAGGCGCGTCTGCTGGTCGTGGACGCCATCGATCAGCTGGCGCGAATACGCGGGCAGTGGTCGGTTGGCATCGCGCTCGTGCTGGCTCACGATGTCGGCCATCGCATGGCCGGTGATGTCCTCCTGGTACAAGAGCATCACGGCGGCGCGGCGCGACTGGCGGCGGGACGCGTCGGCGTCCTTGGTCTCCGCCTCGGCAGCCACGCCTATGCCTCCCCGAGCGTGGAGAGCGTGTGACCGACCTCGTCGATGTACGTCGTGGTGTAGCGGCCTGCGCGGAAGTTCGGCTCGTCGACGATCTCGCGCAGCAGCGGGATGGTCGTGGGGATGCCGACGATCTCGAACTCGTCGAGCGCGCGGGCGGACCGAGCGAGCACCGCCGCACGGTCGGGGCCGGAGACGATCAGCTTCGCGATCATCGAGTCGTAGAAGGGCGGCACCGTGGCGCCATCTTCCATGAAGGTGTCGATGCGGATGCCGGGGCCGAGGGCCGGGCGAAAGCGCTCGATGCGCCCCGGTGCCGGGCGGAAGCCGTGCATCGGGTCTTCGGCGTTGATGCGGAACTCGATGGCGTGACCACGGTTCTCGGCCTCGCTCCACTCCGGGAGCGCCTCGCCACCGGCAACGAGCAGCTGGGCCTGCACGAGATCGAAGCCCGCCACGACCTCGGTGACGGGATGCTCGACCTGGAGGCGCGTGTTCATCTCCATGAAGTAGAACGACTGGTCGTCACCGACGAGGAACTCGATCGTGCCAGCGCCGGAGTACTTGAGCGACTCGACGGCGTCATGGGCCGCGGTGATCATCTGCTCGCGCGTGGCGGCGGACAGAAACGGCGACGGCGACTCCTCGATCAGCTTCTGATGACGACGCTGGATCGAGCACTCGCGCTCGCCGAGGATGATGCCTCCACCCCGCCCGTCGCCCATCACCTGGATCTCCACGTGATGCGCGTCGATGACGGCCTTCTCGAGATACATGCCCGCGTCGCCGAAGGCGGCGTCGGCCTCAGCACTGGCCGCGAGGAACAGGTCGCGCACCTGGCCAGGCTCGTGCACGAGCCGCATGCCCTTGCCGCCACCTCCAGCCGCGGCCTTGAGCAGCACCGGGTAGCCGGCGTCCTTCGCAACCTCGGCGGCCTCGTCAGGACCCGACAGACGGCCGCCAGAACCGGGCACGAGCGGCAATCCTGCGTTGCGCATCGTGTCCTTGGCAACGGCCTTGTCGCCCATCGTCTCGATCACCTCGGCCGAGGGACCGATCCAGATCAGGTCGTGCTCCGCGCAGGCGCGCACCAGTTCGGTGCTCTCCGACAGAAAGCCATAGCCCGGATGGATCGAGTCGCAGCCCGTCGAAAGCGCGGCCGAGACAAGGCGATCGACGCGCAGGTACGACTCCGACGCCTGCGGCGGACCGATCTGCACCGCGTGATCGGCCATGCGCACGTGCATCGCGTCGCGGTCTGCGGTCGAGTGGACGGCGACGGCCTCGATGCCGAGCTCGTGGCAGGCACGGATGATCCGGACGGCGATCTCGCCCCGGTTCGCGACGAGGCAACGACGCAGCATTACGCCCCGCTGGGGTCGATCTCGAACAGCGGCTGGCCGAACTCGACGGCCGTGGCGTCCTCGACGAGGATGCGCGTGATCGTGCCAGCGGTCTCGGCCTTGAACTCGTTGAAGAGCTTCATCGCCTCGAGGATGCAGAGCACCTGGCCGACCTCGACCTTGGCGCCCTCCTCGATGAAGGCAGATTCGCCCGGTCCGGGCGAGCGGTAGAAGGTGCCAACCATCGGGCTCGTGATCTGCTGGCCGGTGGGCGCAGCGGGCGCGGCCTCGGCCGGCGCGGCTGCAGCGGCAGCGGCCACGGGTGCCGCAAACACCTGCTGCACCGGCGCCTGCTGGCGCAGCGAAATGCGGATACCGCCCTCCTCCACCTCGAGCTCGCCGAGACCGGTCTCCTCGAGGAGATCGACGAGGCCGCGGATGCGCTCCTCCTCCTCGTTGGTGACGCCGGTGGCGATCGCCTGATGCCGGCCGCGCAGACGCTCGAGCAGCGGCACAGCGTCCTCGCCGAACAGTGCGACGAGGCAGAGCTCCTCCTCGGAGGTGGCGAGCTCGCCGACCTCGGCGCGGGCCGACGCGATGTCGGCGGGCACGGGGATGGAGGACGAGCCGCCGTTGCCGGCCTCGGCCAGCGCGACGACCTCGGCGTTCATGGCGGCGGGCGGACGACCCCACTCGCCGCGGATCAGGGCGCGCATCTCGCCGTCGATCGAGTTCCAGCGGCGGCCTTCGAGCACGTGGTCGATCGCCTGCCGCGCAATCACGTCGCCGAGCGGCGACGCGGCGGGCGGCGTGCCGAGATCCTCGCGCACGCGCTGGACCTCATCGAGCACCTCGGACAGCCGGTCACTCGCATCGATCGCCTCGAGGCGGCGCTCAACGCCGGCGACGAGACCCGCGGGCACGCCCTTGAGGGCGGCCTGCAGCGAGACGTGCGCCGACAGCGGCGGCGGCAGCGTGGTGTCGGCGAACAGCGCGCGGTCGAGCATCTCGGCGACCTGCCAGAGGACGCCCTGATCGATGCCCGACTCGAGGCCGAGCCCGTCGATCGTCTGGCACAGCAGCTCGGAGCTCGTGCGATGCCCGGACACGGCGAGCGGGTAGGTGGCGACGGAGATCGGATCGGCACCGGCGCGCGCAGCCTCGATCGCAACGGCCAGCGACGTACCGCCCGGGCCCTGCGGGTACAGACCGACGGGGATGCCGGCCGCATCGCGGAGCTTCGTGATCAGCGCGCCGGTCTTCGACGGATCGATCGCCCCGGCAGGGTCGAGCAGCAGCAAGCGGTCGGCGCCGAGGGCGGCCAGCTCGGGCGCGCGCTGGAGCATGCGCGCCTCGCCGTCCGGATGATCGTCGTAGACGAGGCCGAGGTGCAGACGGGCACCAGTCTCGCGCACGGCCTCGACGGGACCCGCGAGATCCTCGGGGTCGTTCATCGGGTCGTGCATGCGGAAGACCGCGATGCCGGACTCGGCAGCGCTATCGACGAAGCGGCGGATCAGGTCCTGCTCCACGGGCTGGGTGCCGACGAGGAAGCGGCCGCGCAGCGCCATGCCGAGCGGCGTCTGTGTGGCGCGACGGCGCAGATTGCGAATGCGCTCCCAGGGGCTCTCGGTGCCGCGCTGGATCGCGCTGTGGAAGCAGCCGCCGCCCGTCACCTCGAGCACGTGGAAGCCTGCGCTGTCGAGCAGCTCGCAGGCCTCGAACTGGAGCGACGCAGGGACGCGCCCGGCGATCGGCTCCTGCGCGAGGATGCGCAGCGTGGTGTCGACGAGACGGGCCATCAGGTCAAGAGGTTAGCGACCGGACAACCCGGAGCGCGCAGGGCGCGCTCCGCGGCGGGCGGGCAGCGGGAACGCGTATCGGCAGCGAGAGGTTGCTCGAGCGCAGATGCTCCAAAGGGGTCAGACCCTTTTGGAGCATGATCGGCGCCGTACTGCCTTCAACGGCTCGCATGCACCAAAAGGGTCTGACCCCTTTGGAGCATCCACACCTGATCGACGACGAACCCCGCAACGCACGCCCGCAGGCGGAGCGCTAGGCGCGCGAGATGTACTTGGCCTCGCGGGTGTCAACGCGGATGCGATCGCCCTCGTTGACGAACAGGGGCACCTGCACAACCGCGCCGGTCTCGAGCGTCGCGGGCTTCATCACGTTCGACACGGTGTCGCCCTTGACGCCGGGCTCGGTCGCGGTGACCGACAGCTCGACCGAGGCGGGCAACTGCAGCGACGCGGGGTTGTCATCGACGCTGAGCAGTTGGACGGTGTCGCCCTCCTTGAGCCAGCGCAGATCCTCCTCGCACATCGAGCGCTTGAGCGCGACCTGCTCGTACGTCTCCGTGTTCATCATCACGACGTCGGTGCCGTCGTCGTACAGGAACTGCATGTCGGCGACGCTCGTGAGGATGCGCGGGAACTTCTCACCGGCACGGAAGGTGCGATCCACCACGGAGCCGTTGTCGAAGTTCTTCAGCTTCGTGCGCACGAACGCCCCGCCCTTGCCGGGCTTGACGTGCTGGAACTCGACGATGCGATACGTCGTGCCGTCGACATCGATGTGCATGCCGTTCTTGAACTGATTCGTGGAGACCATTTCCGCCATGCCCGCAGGGTACCGGGCTGGCGTTCCGGCTGCGCTACCCGGCGGTCTCGACGAGGGTCTTGGTGAACCCCGTCAGGATCTCGTGGCCGGACTCAGTCACGACGACCTGGTCTTCGATGCGAATGCCCCACTGGCCCGGGCGGTAGATGCCGGGCTCGACGGTGACGATCATGCCCGGAGCGAGGATGTCCTCGGAGCCCTTGCGCAGGGTCGGTGCCTCGTGGATGTCGAGGCCCGTGCCGTGCCCGAGCCCATGGCCGAAGAGGTCGCCGCAGCCGGCGTCGGCGATGACCTCGCGGGCCGTCGCATCGCACGCGCCGCCGATTGCACCGGGACGCACGGAGCCGAGCCCGGCGAGCTGGGCGTCGAGCACGAGCTGGTAGTCGGCGGCCGCCTCGGACGCGGGCGCACCACCCGCCGCGAAGGTGCGCGTGCAGTCGGAGCAGTAGCCGCTCTCGCCGCGCGCGCCGATGTCGACCGTCACAAGCTCGCCGCGCTCGATCACCTTGGGGCCCGGGTCGGCGTGCGGCCGGGCGCCGTTGCTGCCGGACGCGACGATCGATTCGAAGGACAGCGCCGGGAAGCCCGCCTCGCGGATCGTGCGTTCGATCTGCCACGCGACGTCGGCCTCGGTGCGCCCGACGAGCGTGCCGTTGGCGATGTCGGTGTAGACGACCTCGAGGATGTCGGCTGCGTGGCGCGACGCCGCGATCTCCGCATCGCTCTTGACGAGGCGCAGCTCCTCGATCATGCCATCGGCGAGCACGAGCTCGACGCCCGGCGGCGTCATGCCACGGAGGCGATCGGCGAGCGCGTAGGGCAGCGCGCCTTCGAAGCCGACGCTGACGCAGCCCGGCGCGTGCTCGTGCAGCGCCTCGACCGTCATCCCCGCGATGTCGCGCTCGAGGATCACCACGTCGAGCAGCGCACGCAGGTGCTCTACACCGTCGGCGTAGCGGAAGTCGGTGATGAACACGGCGCGGTCCTTCGACAGGACGACGATGCCGTTCGTGCCGGTGTACCCGGTCAGGTACCGCACGTTGACGAGGTTGGTGACCATCAGTGCGTCGACGCCGGCACCGCTGAGTGCGTCGATGGCGCGGTCGATGCGGGCTCGCTGCTCAGACACTCTTGATCGCCTCCTGGAGCCAATCCAGCGCCTCGCGGTAGCCGTCCGGGCCCTTGCCGCTGATGCCGTGATCCACCACGTCGCTGATCACGGAGTGGCGCCGCCACTCCTCCCGCTGGCTGATATCCGACAGGTGCACCTCGACCTTGGGCGCCGTGAAGATCTCGAGCGCGTCGCGGATCGCGTACGAGTAGTGCGTCCACGCGCCGGGGTTGATGATCAGCCCGTTGGCCCAGCCGCGGCACTCGTGGATGTGATCGATCAGCACGCCCTCGTGATTCGTCTGAAAGCAGCGCGCGGTCATGCTGCGCTCGCCGGCCCACGCGTAGACCTGGCTCTCGAGCTCGCTGAGCGTGAGCGTGCCGTACTGCGCAGGGTC
>CAINDT010000194.1 GCA_903847495.1 uncultured Actinomycetes bacterium | reverse complement strand
TGACCTCGGCGCCGAAGTCGGCGAGGCGGCGTGCTGCACTCGGACCTGCGAAGACGGTCGCGATATCGATCACGCGCAATCCCTGCAGCGGGCCTTGGTGCAGCTCAGCGGTCATGGCTAGTGCGCTCCATTCGGAAGAACTTGGTCGAACGCTGCGAGGACGCGATCAGCGGTCTCGCGATTTGCGTTCACGCCCATCATGCCAACACGCCAGATCGGCGGGGCTGTGGGGCCGAGGCCACCGCCGACCTCAATGTTGAACTCGTTCAGCAGACGACCCTGGATAGCCTTGCCGTCGATGCCCTCGGGGACGCAGACGGCCGAGAGCTGGGCGAGCTGGCACGACGGATCGGCGAGGAGGTCAAACCCTCGTTCGCGGAAGCCCGCCTGAATGTATGCACCGGCATCGGCGTGGCGGTCGAAGCGCGTCTGCAGGCCCTCCTGAAGGCCGAGGCACAGGGCCTCGTCGAGGGCGTAGTAGCCGAGATTAGGCGTGGTGTGGTGGTACGTCATCGGGCGATCCACCCAGTACTTGATCAGCTCGGCGATATCCATCGAGTACGGCACGGGCATGCCGTCGCGCCCGAGCCGCTCGATAGCGCGAGTCGACAGCGTGATGGGGGAGAGTCCCGGCGGCGCAGCGATCGCCTTTTGGCTGCATGCGTAGGCGTAATCGATACCCCAGGCGTCGGCTTCGATCGGCATCGCTCCGATCGCCGTGACGCAGTCGACGTAGAGCAGTGCGTCAGATCCGAGCGCTCGCATGGCCTCCCCGAGCTCCTGGACCGGGTGGGCGACACCCGTGGACGTTTCGGCGTGGACGACACAGACCATCACGGCCTCGGGGTGCTGCTCAAGTGCCGCGAGGATCTCCTCGTTCGGGACGTGGCGTCCAAAGGGCACGTTGAGGGCGACAAGATTGGCACCGCGGCGGCGGACCATTTCCTGGATGCGGTTCCCGAAGAAGCCGCCGCTCGCGGCGATCACGGTCTCACCCGGGGCGACGAGATTGACCAAACCGGCCTCCATGCCACTCGTACCGCTCATCGACAGCGTCATGGAGACGCCGTCTTGGCGCCCGTAGAACGCCGAGATCATGTCGGCCAGGATCGGGAGGCGATCCCAGAAGTGGGGGTCCAGGTGGGAGACGAGCGGCTTCTTCATTGCCTCAAGCACACGCGGATCGACATTCGAGGGGCCGGGGCCTGCGAGCAGGCGGGTGGGCGGGTTGTAACTCTCGAAGGTCGTGTGCTCGGGGGCGGTGGCACTCACAGTGGGGACTCCTACATTGACTAGGAGGAGTCTACGTCGGGCATCTCATAACTTCCATACCGATTTTTCGGAATATACATAGGAAACAACCTATGAATCATCAGCCGACCGACTGCACACCAGCGGCGATACCCGCCATCGTGGTCAGCAGCGGCTGGCGCATGGTTTCGTCGCCAGCCTCCAGTCGGCGCAAGAGGTCGGTCTGAATTGCACTCAGTGGATCAATCCACGGGTTGCGGTGCTCGAGGCTGGCGCGGAGCTCGGGGCGTCGCTCGTAGAGGCAGGTCTCACCTGTGATGGCGAGCACTGCCTGCTTTGCGGTGGTGTGTTCGTTGCGGATGGCGTCCCAGATGCGATCGGCGTTTGGATCGGCGGACAGCGCGACGTAGTCGTCTGCGAACGAAAGGTCCGTCCGAAACAGCGCAGCCTCAAGGGCAGAGATGATGGCGCGGAACTGCGGCCAGTTGGCTCGCATCGTGCGTTGCAACTCAACGTCGCCCTGCAGCAGGGCTGTACCCGCCCCGAACCAGGCCGGCACGAGCACCCGGGTCTGCGTCCACGCCATCACCCAGGGAATCGCGCGCAGTCCGTCGGCCGTACCGGAGGCCCGTCGCGCCGGTCGCGAGCCGAGCTTCATATCGTCGGCCAGCTGAATC
>CAINDT010000193.1 GCA_903847495.1 uncultured Actinomycetes bacterium | reverse complement strand
TCGCCCTGCTCGGCCCCTCGGGCTCGGGCAAGACCACGTGCCTGCGCCTGATCGCGGGCTTCGACCAGCCGGACAGCGGCACCATCCTGCTCGACGGCGAGGACGTGACGAACACGCCGCCGTTCGCGCGCAACGTCAACATGGTCTTCCAGGCCTACGCGCTGTTCCCGCACATGACCGTGCAGGAGAACGTCGAGTTCGGCCTCAAGATCAAGAAGGTCAAGAAGGACGAGGTCAAGAGCCGCGCCGCCGAGGCGATCGCCTCCGTGCAGCTCGAGGGCTTCGAGCTGCGCAAGCCCGCCCAGCTGTCCGGCGGCCAGCAGCAGCGCGTCGCCCTGGCGCGCGCGCTCGTCAATCGCCCGGCCGCCCTGCTGCTCGACGAGCCGCTCGGCGCCCTCGACCTCAAGCTCCGCAAGGAGATGCAGCACGAGCTCAAGGCCATCCAGGTCCGCACCGGCACGACCTTCGTGTACGTGACGCACGACCAGGAGGAGGCGCTGACGATGTCCGACCGCATCGCGGTCATGAACAACGGCATCGTCGAGCAGTGCGCCGGACCCCGCGAGATCTACGAGCATCCGACGACGGCGTTCGTAGCGGGCTTCATCGGCACGTCGAACATCGTCAACATGCGCATCGACCGCAACGAGGGCGGCAAGGCGATCATGGACCTCTCCGAGGGCCAGCGCATCGTCGCCAACTCGTCCACGACGAGCGGCACGCTGCAGATCACCGTGCGCCCGGAGAAGATCCACCTGCGCGCCGACGGGCTCGGCGAGGACGCGTCGAGCGTCGGCGGTCGCGTGAGCGACGTCATGTACCTCGGCTCGATGACGCAGGTCACCGTCGATCTGCCGAACGGCGACACGCTGCAGGTTCATCGTCTCAACGACGAGGCCGCGGCGGCCGACCCGCAGGTCGGCGACACGATTTCGCTGCACTGGGCGGCGGAGAACAGCTTCGTGATCGAGGGCCTGCCCTCGAGCGCGGACGGAGGGGATGCTCCGGCGCATGACGCGTCGGAGTCCGAGTAACGGGAGGGAACCTGTGAGCGAAGAGATGGAGCCCAAGCTCCTCAACAACACGATGTCCCGCAAGGGCTTCGTCGCCATGACCGGCGCAGCCGGCCTGGCAGCGTTCCTGGCGGCGTGTGGCGGCTCGAGCGATTCGAGCTCCGACAGCGTCAATGAGGCGCAGGCCGATGGCGTCACCGCCGAGGAGGCCGCCGCCGGCGGCAGCTTTGACCCCGCGACCGAGCCCGACGGCCCGATCGAGATCTTCACGTGGGCCGGCTACGACAACAGCCCCGAAGAGGGCGCGCCGTGGATGTGGAGCCAGTACGAGGACGGCGAGTACGGCACGAAGTCGCCGCTCAAGTGGACCTTCCTCGAGGACGACGGCCAGGCGCTCTCGAAGGTCGCCTCGGGCTACTCGCCCGACATCTCGCACCCGTGCATCGCGTACACGGTGCAGTGGAAGGAGGCCGGGCTGATCCAGCCGCTGGACCTCAACCTGCTGCCCGACTTCGCCGGCATTCCGACGGCCATCTCGGCCGGCGGTTCGATCGACGGCGTGCCGTACATGGTGCCGTTCGACGTCGGCTTCTCGTGCCTCACCTATGACGCCGATGTCGTGAACTTCGACAACGTCGGCGGCGAGGAGAGCTGGGAGATCCTGCTCGACGACACGTACAAGGGCAAGATG
>CAINDT010000192.1 GCA_903847495.1 uncultured Actinomycetes bacterium | reverse complement strand
TGCGCTCGCGGTCGTCGATGATCATCCGACGCCGCAGCCCGGTCCAGGGCAGGTGCTGGTGCGCGTCGATGCCTGCGCGATCAACAACACCGACATCAACACGCGCGTCGGCTGGTATGCCCAGAGCGAGGATGACGCCGGAGCGTGGGGCGGTGCGCTCGACTTCCCGGTCGTGCAGGGCGCCGATGTCTGCGGCGTGATCGCGGCGGTCGGTGAGGGCGTGGCGCATGAGCGCGTCGGCGAGCGCGTGCTTGTCGACCCGTGGGTGCGTGACGCGTCTGCACCCGACGACTTGGAGCGCGCCGGCTACCTCGGCTCCGAGTACGACGGCGGTTACGCGGAGTTCCTCACCGCACCATCGATCAACGCCCATCCGGTGTCTCGTCGCCTCACCGCCGTGCAGCTGGCCTCGTTCCCGACCTCGGCCGGCACGGCGCTCGACATGCTGCGCCGCGCAGGCGTCCAGGCCGGTGAGCACGTGCTGGTCACGGGCGCTTCGGGCGGCGTCGGTGGCTACGCCGTGCAGATCGCCAGGGCGCTCGGAGCGATCCCCATCGGCGTGTGCGATCCGACGAAGGCCGCCGCTGTGCGCGCACTCGGCGCCGCGCACGTGATCGACCGCGACGCCGACCTCGTGCCGGCGCTGGCCGCCCTCGGGGTCGGACGCGTCGATGTCGTCGCCGACGTCGTCGGCGGTCCGCAGTGGCCGAGCTACCTCGCGGCGCTGCGGCGCGGCGGCCGGTACGTGATCTCCGGCGCCATCGGCGGGCCAATCGTCGAACTCGATCTTCGCACGCTCTATCTCGAGGACCTCACCCTGATCGGTGCCACGATCACGGAGCCCCGCGTCTTCACCGAGCTCGTCGAGCTGATCGAATCCGGCTCGATTCAGCCTGCCGTGGCGGCGACGTTCCCGCTCGCGCAGGTGAAGGAGGCCCAGACGATGTTCATCGAGAAGGGCTTTGTCGGCAAGATCGTCCTCGACCTCGCGGCAGGGTAGGGTTCCCGGCATGGATACCGCCCTCCGTGACGAGGCCGTCGTGCTGATGCGCGACTTGATCCGCGTCGACTCGTCGAACCCACCCGGTCGTGAGACCCCCGTTGCGATGGTCGTCAAGCAGTACCTCGAGGCCAACGGCGTCGCCTGCGAGCTTGTCGCGCGCAACCCCGACCGGGCCAACCTGATCGCGCGGGTACCGGGCCGCGGCGCCGGACCGTCGCTTGCGTTGATGGGGCACACCGACGTCGTGCCGGCCGACGCGCAGGACTGGACGCACCCGCCGTTCGGGGCGCACCTCGACGATGAGGGCTACATCTGGGGCCGCGGCACGTGTGACATGAAGAACGAGCTCGCGACGCGCTGCGTGACGATTGCGCACCTCGTCCGCAGCGGCTTCCAGCCGAGCGGCGACCTGCTGTTGATCTCGCAGGCCGACGAGGAGGACGGCATGGAGGAGGTCGGCATGCCGTGGCTCCTCAAGGAGCGGCCCGACCTCAAGTGCGACTACGCGATCGACGAGGGTGGCGGCGTGCGTCTCGAGCTCGTCGACGGCCGCGTCGTCTACACGCTGCAGGTGGGGGAGAAGGCCACGCTGCCTGCCACGATCACCGCGCTCGGCGAGGCTGGTCATGCCTCGGTTCCCACGCTCGGCCGCAACGCGGTGCCGATGGTCGCCGAGTTGATCACGCGTCTTGCCGCCCACCGTACCGAGAAGCGCCTCGTGCCGGCGATCCGCGGCATGGTCGCGGCGCTCGGTGTCGACCCTGACCAGGATCTCGACGCCGTGGCCGCGCAGGTCAGCGCGCTGCACCCGATGTTCGCTGCAGAGATGGACGCGCTGCTCGGCATCACGATCGCGCCGACACTGCTGACGGGTTCGAGCGCGCGCAACGTGCTGCCGGGTCGCGCATCGGTGGGCCTCGACTGCCGCATCCTGCCGGGCGACACGGAAGCCGATCTCGACCACGAGCTCGCCGAAGCACTTGGTGGCGACATCCCCTTCGATCGCGTCTTCGATCAGCACATCAACGGCGGTACCGAGTCGCCGCTCGGCACGCCGCTGCACGACGCGGTCGCCGCGGCGCTCGAGGCGGCCGACCCGGGTGCAGTGCTCGTGCCGCAGCTCTCGACGGGCTTCACGGA
>CAINDT010000191.1 GCA_903847495.1 uncultured Actinomycetes bacterium | reverse complement strand
TGTCTCCGCCTCGTCGAGGTAGGCCTCGCGGTAGTTCAACTCCGCGCGGTTGCCGGCGGCATCCTCAAGCGTCGTCAGGCCCGGCCAGCCCAGGCCGCGGTAGCGGAACGTGGTGAGCGCATCGGGATCCATGCCGTGCGCGGCCGCCATGTCGCGCGGCATGTGACGGCTCGCGGTCGTGCCACAGAAGATCGTCAGGAGGTAGGCGATCTGCTCGTCGACGCGCGGATCCCGACGTCCGAGGTTGCGGATCGCATTGAGATCGCACGGCTTGGCGATCACCGCAAAGCGGATGCCCTCGGTGAGCAGGTCCATCACCGGTACGAGCGGCGCCACCGGGCCGTAGCGCGACTGGGCACCGCTCAGCACCTCGGCGGGCGTGCGCGAGATCTGCGGCAGCGTGAGCGTGGGATCGTCGCCCGAGGCGCGCACGTGGAGGATGGCGTCGACGCGACCCGACTCGAGCAGGAACATGCCGAGTGCGGTGAGCACGCCACCGGCCGCCGCGGTGTGGCGCACTTCAGCATCCGTCGCCCAGGCCCGGTGCATCGCGCGGCGTGGGCCCCAGACCGGATCGAGCGTTGTGCCCTCGTCGAGCGCTGCGGGGTCGGCGCCGATCACCGTCGCGCCCGGGCACACCTCAACCAGCGCGGGATCGGTCTCGGCCGGCAGGTGCGGGCGCAGATTGCCATTCGGCGCGAGCCGCATCTCGATGCGCGGGTCGATGCTCGCGCAGATGCCGCAACTCGAGCAGAGGCCGCCCTGCACGACCTCCGCCAACGACGCGGGCCGATTGGCGGGCTTCACGGCGCCTCGTCGATCCCGTCGTACTCGGGCTCGACGTCGACGCCTTGCCACGCATCGTTGGGATCCTCGCCGCCACGGGTACCCCAGTCGCCGCGATCGACGCCGCCGAAGTGCTCGCCGGCCACCATCTCGATCGGCTCGGAGAAGACCTCGACCTCGAGCCCGCGCGCGTGAAGCACCACCGTCACGACGCCACGGCCGAGCTCGCCCGTGCGCATGTCCTGCGCCACCGGCTCGACGCCGGCGCGCACTGCGGCACAGCCCTCCTCGGCCAGCTCGGGCTGGACGTCCAGCCAGCCGCCCTCGAGCGAGTCCATCGCGTCCGCACCCGTCTCGAACTCGGCGAGCCACGCGCTGCCGTCGGTCCAGGTGCGGATCTGGCTCACGCGCTGAGGACCTTGCCGGGGTTCATCAGCCCGAGCGGATCCATCGCGTCCTTGATGCGGCGCATCATCGCCATCGTCTCGGGGTCGTGCTCGAGCGCGAGGTACTTCACCTTGCCGATGCCCACGCCGTGCTCGCCCGTGCAGGTGCCCTCCATCTCGATCGCGCGCTTGACGAGGCGTTCGGACAGGCCGCGGGCCGCCGCGACCTCCTCATCGCTATTCGGGTCGACGACGATCGTGAGGTGGAAGTTGCCGTCGCCGACGTGACCGACGATCGGGGCGAAGACGCCAGATGCGGTGAGGTCCGCGCGCGATTCCTCGATGCAGTCCGCAAGGCGCGAGACCGGCACGCAGACGTCGGTCGGCATGCCGCGACAGCCCGGGCGCAACGCCACGGTTGCCTCGTAGACCTGGTGGCGCGCGTGCCAGATGCGGCGGCACTCAGCGGGATCCGTCGACCACTCGTAGCCCTCAGCGCCGTGCGCCGCGACGATGTCGGCGAGGGCAGCGGCATGCTCCTGCACGCCGGACTCGGAGCCGTGGAGGTCGAAGAAGAGCGTGGGGCGCTCCGCCACCGGCAGCTCGGAGCGCTGCGCGATCGCGTGCATCGTCACCTCGTCGGCCAACTCGACGCGCGCGACGGGCAGGCCCATCTGGATCGTCTCGGTAGCGGCCTCGACGGCATCGCGGACGGTGGGGAAGTTGACGATTGCGGACGCCGTCGCCTCGGGCAGCGGGTGCAGCTTGACGGTCAGCTCCGTGATCACACCGAGCGTGCCCTCGGAGCCGATCAGGAGGTGCGTCAGGTCGTAGCCGGCGGACGACTTGCGGGCTCGGGAACGCGTGCGCATGATCTCGCCGTCGGCGGTCACGACCGTCAGGGACAGGACGTTCTCGCGCATGGTTCCGTAGCGCACCGCGGTCGTACCGCTCGCGCCCGTCGCTGCCATGCCGCCGAGCGTGGCATCGGCACCTGGATCGACGGAGAAGAAGACGCCGTCCTCACGCAGCCGCTCCTCGAGCTGGCGGCGCGTCACGCCGGCCTCGATCGTTGCGTCGAGGTCCTCGGGACGCACCGACAGGATGCGGTTCATCCGCGTCAGGTCGATCGACACGCCGCCGGTGAGCGCCGCGACGTTGCCCTCCAGGGAGGAGCCGGCGCCGAACGGGATCATCGGCACGCGGCGGGCGTGGCACGCGCGCACCACGGCTGCGACCTCCTCGGTCGAACCGGGGAACACCACGAGGTCCGGGCGGGCCGTCTCATGCCACGACTCGTCGTGGCCGTGGCGCTCCAACTCGCTCTCGGCGGTCGTCACATGCTCGGCGCCGACGATCGCCTCGATCGCCGCGCGCAGCTCTCCGGCCTCGTCCATGCGCGTCACGGTACCAGCGCCGCGAACTCCTCCGGCGTGTTGGCGTTGCGCAGCGAGTCCAGTCGCGGATCGGCGTCCCGCACGCCGGGTAGTGCGAGGAGCGCGGCCTCGTCGAGAAAGCGCGTCTGGACGCGGTCGAAGAGGTAGCCGGGGCCGGCGACGCCTTCGGCGAGCGCGGCGGTGACCACCGGCAGCGTCGACGTGCGCCACGCGGCGGTGAGTGGATGGCGGAAGCCCTGCGCGGCGGGGACGAGCAGGTCATCGTCGGGGCCGAGCGCGTCCAGCAGTGCCGCGACGAAGACGGGGTGGAGGAGCGGCGCATCGACACTCGCGACGAAGACCGCGTCGGCGCGATCGCCGAGCGCGAGCAGTCCGGCCTCGACGCCACGCAGCGGTCCCTGCTCAGCCACGCGATCGCGCGTCAACTCCACGCCAGCGGGTAGCACCGGGACAACCTGGTCGGGGGCGGCCACGGCGATCACCGGTCCGGTCACCGCGGTCTGCAACACGCGTGCGATGTGCGCGGCCAGCGGCTCGCCCCGCCAGTCGAGGTCGGCCTTCGCCGCGCCCATGCGTGTGGATCGGCCACCGAGAAGCAGGATCGCGCCCATGGCGAGAAGGTACCAGCGGCTGGTAGGGTCACCTCTATGAAGACATGCGTGGTGATCGGAGCGGGCTGCGCTGGGCTGACGGCGGCAGACGCGCTGGCCCAGGCCGGCATCGAGGTGACGGTATTGGAGGCACGCGATCGCGTCGGGGGCCGCGTCTGGAGCGACCGTGCCGGCAACGGCGCGCTGATCGAGCGAGGGGCGGAGTTCATCACCGCCGGCTACGACGCGACCGACGCGATGGTCGAACGGCTCGGGCTCGAGTACGTCGGCATGGGTATTCGCTACCCCGACCGCGAGCTGCGGCCCGACCCGGGCATCGACCGGGCCGAGGCGCTTGCCGCCGCGCACGATGTGGAGGCCGCCGCCGCCGCAGCCGGTCCCGATGCGATGGCGCTCGACATCCTCGCCACGGTCGAAGACGACGACATTCGCGAGTTGCTCGCCAGCCGCTCGCAGAGTGCCTCTTCCGTCGCGCTCGAGCTGTTGCCTGCCGAGCGGCTGCGCACCGTCAGCCACCTGCTCGACGACGGCGAGACGCGCCGCATCGGCGGGGGCAACGACGGCATCGCACTGTGTCTGGCCGAGCGCCTCGGCGACGCCGTGCGCCTCGAGGACCCGGTCTCGCGCATCGAGCACGGACCCGACGGCGTGCGCATCCACGCCGAGAGCGGCGTCTTCGAGGCCGACGCCTGCATCGTCGCCGTGCCGCTTGCCGTCACGCAGCACATTGCGTTCGACCCGCCGCTCGAGGCCGAGCGTATCGCCGCGATGAATGGCATCCCTGTCGGCCAGGCCGCCAAGCTCGTCGTGCCCGCCGCGCAGGCAATCCCGCCGGCCGCGATCATGTCGACCGCCGACCGCTTTTGGGCGTATACGACGCCATGCGACGAGGTTGGCGGCACCGTCGTCGGCTCGTGGATCGGCGGTGCCCCGGTGATGGACCTGCTCGACGTCGATGCGGGGCCGGCCACCTGGGTCGATCGCATCCGCGGCTTCTGGACCGAGCTGCCCGCGCTCGACGAGAATGCGGCGGAGACGACGATCTGGCGCCACGACAACCCCTGGACCGGCGGCACCTACTCGGCTGTCACCGGCATTCCCGACGACCGCGAGCGGCACCCCATCGGCGATCAGCTGGGACGGGTCGCGTTCGCGGGCGAGCACACCGCGCCGCGCGACTGGACCGCCACCATCGAGGGCGCGATCCGCAGCGGCCAGCGCGCCGCAGACGAGATCATCACGACGCTCGGAGGAGCAGCATGAGCAAGGCAGTGCGACTGGCAGCAAGCGACCTCGATGCGGTCGAGGCCGTGCTCGAGGACGGCGCGATGGCGAAGACGGCCGTTCGCCTCGACTCGGGCGGCGGGCTTTCGTCGGGCGTCTGGGAGTCCGAGGCCTTCACGTGGGAGACCGACGGCTATCCCGTCGACGAGACGTGCGTGATCATCGAGGGCGTCGTCGAGTTCCGCTATCCCGACGGCAGTGTCGAGACGTACGGCCCCGGCGAGGCGTTCTCGGTGAAGAAGGGCACGCCGCTGGTCTGGCACCAGGACGGCACCGTCAAGAAGTTCTTCGTCATTCGCGAGAGTTGAGTGAGCGGCGGGGTCATGCCCCGCCACTCAGCTACGACTCAACGTAGAGCGACGGGCGCGGCTGGCCGAGGATGGCGCGTGCGGCGTCGCGACCCGTGCGCACCGCGCCCTCCATGTAGCCGGCCGACCAGTGATCGGATCCCGCCACGTAGAACGGCGGCTCATGCGTGCCGTGCAGCGGGCCGACTGCCGTCAGGTCGCCGGGCTCCCACAACGCGACATAGCCAAGCGTGTAGGGGTCGGTGCCCCAATGGCGCCACAGCACCGCCTTCGCGTCAACCGGTCCACCGCAGAGGCGCTCGAGCGACTCGAGCAGGCTCTGCGTCAACGTTCCGGGCGGGGCGGCGTCGATGTAGCCCCGCTTCTCCGGACCGAGCAAGGACGACAGCGCGCTCTCGCCCTGGATCCAGAAGCCGCCGATCTGGTGCTCTGAGACCGCGAGGCCGTTCCAGCCGACTCGACGCCAGACCGGCTCGTCGAATACGGTCACGGCCTTCGAGGCCAGCGCCTGGCGTTGACGATGGAGCGACTGGAGTCGCGCGGTGGAGAGGCCAGTGATGCCGACGCGGCGCAACGGCCCGACGGGTAGCGCGCAGACGACCGCATCGGCCTGCAGGACCTCACCGCTGATCAGCGTGACCGTGCACGGCGCGCCGACGTGGATCGATGCCACGGGCGCGTTGAAGCGGATACGGCCGGCCAGTTCCGCTTCGAGCGTATCGACGAGCACGCTTGAACCGCCCTGCACCTTGAGGTTCTCCCACTGGGAGTAATCCGTGTTGAGCACGCCACCGACGCCAGCGGCCGCGCGCGCCCACGCGAGTACAGAACCGCGCTCGAGCGTACCGTGCGCGGCCGAGAGCGCCCCCGCCTCGAACAGTCGATACGCCATCCACGTTGGATCGAGCGAACGAATCAGTGCGCCGACCGAGAGACGATCGAGACGCGCGGCGTCGGGGTGCGACCACGGGTCGGCGGGATCGACGGTGGCAGCAATCTTCAGCAGCTCCTCGTCGAGGCGCGCGAAGCTCGCAAGGTCTGCCTCCGTCAGCCAATCCTCGCCGAGGTGCGCGCCCTCGAGCATGTCGTAGCCGTACATCCCGGGCTCGTCGGTGTAGCTGGGCACGATCGTGAGACCGAGCTCGGCAGCGAGCTCGAGGTATCCGTGATGGACCGTGCCGACGATCTCGCCGCCCATCTGCAGCACGCGGCCGTCATCGAACTTCATACCCTCGACGCGGCCGCCGACGCGCGACCGCGCCTCGACCACGACAACGTCTGTCCCGGCGCGCGCGAGGTCGCGGGCACAGGTCAGGCCGCCGAGGCCACCACCGACAACAATCACATCCGTTTTCATCTCCGTGCCTCCATCAGTGGGTCCGCCGCTCAGCGGAAGGGGGTTCGTTTACCAGGGAGCGGAAAGGGGTTCGACCACGCGCGCCCGCCGTCGGCTGCAGTCACTCCGATCCGCGCCCACTCCCAGTACTCGGGGGCCTCGAAACGGGCGGCGGTGATCAGACCGTCCGCGGTACGCTCCACGGCCTCGCCGCGGTAGCTCGCGATCGACGCGTCGGCGTTGACACGCCCGCCATCCCAGGCGCCGGAGTGGAGCGCGACGGACGCGGCGGGCGAGCAGCGCACGAGGATGCTTCCATCGATGCGCTCGAGGCCGAGCAGTTCGGGGCCGGTCGTCGAGTAGAACGCGCCCGAGCGCAGCGCATCGAGCACCGCCTCGCGCGACCGCGTCGCCGCCTTCACGATCGTCCAGCCGAGCCCGGCATCACTGCCGCTCGTGCTCGTTGCCCGGTGCGCGTCGTCGGTGGCGATGCCCTTGGCCGCGCCGCCCAGTTGCTTGATGTGGTCCCACTGCACCTCGGAGAGGCCATTGCCCTGCTCCATCTCGCAGCCGCCGTTGTAGACCTCGAGGCCCGACAATGCGGGTGCGCTCAGGTAGTCGTCGGCGGTCAGGCTGCTCCAGCGCGGGTGTGCGAGATACGCCACGCCGCCCTGGTCGACGATCCACTCGGCGCAGGCGGCGATGGTCGGAAACGCGGCACGGGGTTCGGGCAGCTCGTCGATGCCGAGCGCCAGGACCTCCGCCTCAAACGGCGCCCGATCGAGGTCGGCGGACAGCTCGCTGCCCGGGATCATCAGCATCGTGTCCGACGCGGCGCGGGTGACGAGCCAGTGGTCGGTGATGACGAGGACGTCGCAGCCAAGCCCCTCGTAGTGCGCGACGAGCTCCGTCGGCGTCGGCTCACCGTCGGACTGATCCGTGTGGCAGTGCAGCTGGCAGCGCAGCCACTCTCCGGGTGCCTCGAACGGGTTCACGCATGCGAACGTAGCATGCTGACTGCGTAGTCAGACAGCGCCGGGTTCACATCGACTCGGGGGTGACCATCGGCAGCGTCGACGGCGGCCGCGCTCTAGGCTTTACGCATGGGCGATGACGTCACGCAGATCGCGGGAGCCGACCAGGAGGCGGTCGAGCGCTCGTGCGCCGACGTGACCACCGGTGAAGCGCGCTACCTGATGGCGTTGCTCGACATGCAGCGCGAGGCGGGGGAGAGCGGCCCGTCGCAGGCGAGCCTCGCCCGGCATCTCAACGTTTCGGCACCGACGGCGCTCGAGATGCTGCGTCGGCTGCGCGCTATGGGTCTCGTGCAGGACGAGAAGGTGCGGCTCACGCCTGTGGGCACCAGCGCCGCTCTCGTGCTGAGCACGCGCCGCCGCGCCGCGCTGGCGATCATGCAGGACGTGTTGGGTCTCGAGGGCGAGGATGCCGAGCATGAGGCTGCGTGGCTCGCCGCCAGCGCCTCACCGGTACTCGGACGCCATCTGATCGCCTGGCGGGCGCACGGCCCGACGGGCTAGCCCGCGGCGAAGAGCGACGCCGTCCGTCGGCTAGCGAGTGGTGCGCTCCAGCTTGGCACGCAGCTTTCCCTCGGCGCTCCGCAGTGAGGCGATCCGCTCCTCGATAGTGCGCAGTTTCTGTTCGAGAAGCTCCTGCTGTCGCAGAGCAGTCAGGGAGCCCGCGTCGCGCTCCGTGAGCGCGTCGCCGATCTCGCGCAGTGTGAAGCCAAGGGCCTTGCATTGCTCGATGAACACGAACCGCTCCGCCTGGTCCTCGGCGTACGTCGCGTAGTGGCGTTGTCCCGCTGAGCGCTCGCCGGCCTGCAGAAGACCCATCCGGGTGTAGAACCGCACGGTGTCCTTGCTCGCCCCGACGGCCTGCGCGAACTCGCCGATCAGCATCGGATTGGTCGTCGGAGTGCTTCCGTCTTGACTATGGACCATGGTTCACAGTTTACAGTTGCCCTCCCGATACCGGGCACGAAGGAGAACCAATGACCTCGACCGTCTTCATCACCGGAACCTCGACTGGCATCGGTCGCGCGACTGCCGAGCGCTTCCAGGCCGAGGGGTGGAACGTCGTCGCCACGATGCGCTCTCCCGATGACGGCGTCGACCTGGCGGGTCTGCCGAACACGCTGGTGACCCGGCTCGATGTTACCGACGGTGATTCCATCGAGCGCGCCGTCGCCGAGGCGACCGCCGCATTCGGCGCCATCGACGTGCTCATCAACAACGCTGGCTTCGGGGCCTACGGTCCGCTCGAGATCACGGACCTGGAGGTCGTCCGCCGGCAGTTCGACACCAACGTTATCGGCCTGCTCGAGGTCTCCAAGGCGGTGATCCCGGTCATGCGCGAGCGCGGTGCTGGCGTGATCGTCAACATCTCCTCCGTGGGCGGGCGGATGACCTTTCCTCTGGGATCGCTGTACCACGGGACCAAGTACGCCGTGGAGGGGATCAGCGAGGCGCTCGTCTACGAACTTGCGCCGCTCGGCATTCAGGTCAAGCTGGTGGAGCCCGGGTTCGTCGCCACGGACTTCGCCGGTCGATCCTTCGTGCTCAGCCTCGACCCGGAGGGCGGTGCGTACCAGCCCACCGTCGCTGCGGTGCTGACCGCCTTCACCGCCATGCAGGAGCAGGAGCTCGGCACGGCGTCAGGTGTGGCTGATGCGATCTTCGGCGCCGCCACAGACGGTTCGAGCCGACTGCGCTACGTGGTGGGCGCGGATGCCACCGCCATGCTCGGCGCGCGCGATCAGCTCGACGATGCCGCCTTCGCAGACATGATCCGGGGCTCGTTCGGCCTCGCGACCGAGTCCGCGTAACACCTCGAGCCTAGTGGCCTGCTGCGGCGACGGCGTCGCGGCGGGCCACCTCGGCACGCACGCGCGGGGCGACCTCCTTGCCGAGCAGTTCGATGCTCCGCAGCGTCGCCTCGTGCTGGCTGGGCGCCGCGCTCATCTTCATCAGGAAGCGTGTGTTGCCGAACACGGCGTGGTAGTCGAGGAGCTTCTCGACGACGTCGTCGACCGATCCGATCAGCAGCGCACCCCCTGGCGCGCACTCGTAGTCGTAGTGGTCGCGGCCGCGCGGCTGCCACCCGCGCTCGCGGCCGATCTGGTTCATCATGCCGTTGTACGTCGGGTAGACGAGGTCCTGCGCCTCCTGCGTCGACTCGCCGACGAAGCCATGCGCGTTGATGCCGAGCTGGAGCCCCGCCGGGTCGTGACCGAATTCCTCCCACGCCTTCCGGTACAGGCGCGTCATCGGCTCGAAGTGGCGGAATTCACCGCCGATGATCGCGAGGGCCAACGGCAGCCCGAGTCCCGCGGCGCGCACGGCCGACTGCGGCGTGCCGCCGATCGCCAGCCAGACCGGCAGCGGCTGCTGGTAGGCGCGCGGGTAGACCTCGCGCTCGTCGATGGAGGGACGATGCACGCCCTTGTGGGTCACGACGGTGTTCTCGCGGACGTTGAGCAGCAGCTCGAGTTTCTCCGCGAAGATCTCGTCGTAGTTGCCGAGCTCCTGGCCGAACAGCGGGAACGACTCGATGAACGAGCCACGTCCGGCCATCACCTCGGCGCGGCCGCGCGAGAGCTGGTCGATCGTCGCGAACTGCTGGTAGACCCGGATCGGGTCCTCCGAGCCGAGCACCGTCACGCCGCTCGACAGGCGGATGCGCTCGGTGCGCGTGGCGGCGGCGGCGAGGATGGTGGAGGGGGAGGAGACGGAGAAGTCGAGGCGGTGGTGCTCGCCGACCGCAAAGACGTCGAGGCCGGACGCGTCGGCCACCTCGATCTCCTCGAGCAGGTTGCGGAGGCGCGTGCCTTGGTCAATGCGCTCGCCGGTGGCGGCATCGGGCATGGAGTCGCCGAAGTTGTAGAGGCCGATCTGCATGGCACCAGCATCAACGTCCGGCGTAGCGGGATTGTTCCCGGACGCTGCTGGCGGATAGCATGGTGCGGTGATCCC
>CAINDT010000190.1 GCA_903847495.1 uncultured Actinomycetes bacterium | reverse complement strand
TCGTCCTTCTTGACCTTCTTGATCTTGAGGCCGAACTCGACGTTCTCCTGCACGGTCATGTGCGGGAACAGCGCGTAGGCCTGGAAGACCATGTTGACGTTGCGCTTGGCCGGCGGCACCTCGGTGACGTCCTCGCCGGCCAGCGTGACGCTGCCGATGGTGGGGACCTCGAAGCCCGCGATCATGCGGAGCGTGGTCGTCTTGCCGCAGCCGGACGGCCCCAGCATCGAGAAGAACTCGCCCTCGCGAATGTTCAGGTCGATGTCATTCACCACGACGTTCTCTCCGAATGCCTTGGTGACACCGCTGAGCACGATGTGTCCGTCCACGATCTCTCCCTCTCTCCCGTACCGTCGTATTGTTACCGCACTTTCACGGATTGCAAGCAATCAGTCGAAATCCGTTTTTCCTCTGCTGAACGGCACTTTTCGCTCGCGCGCTTGACATCACGGACTCCCGCGGCGACGCTCCGGGCATGTCGCCTTCGCGGATGTCCAACGGCGCGACCATGAGCGACGCCTCGGCCGAGCGCCGAGCCGAACTGCTCGTCGCTACAACTCGCGTGATCTCCCGGCGCGGCTATGCCGGCACGCGCTTCCAGGATGTGGCCGAGGAGGCGGGCGTCGCCGTCGGCACGCTCCAGCATCACTTCGGCACGCGCTCGCGCATGTTGGCCGAGGCGCTCGAGCAGTGGATCGACGATATCGACGAGCAGCTCGTCGAGCTCCGTGACAGCGAGGGCGATGCGTGGGAGCGCCTGCACACGATCCTCCTGCACGTCGCCACGCGGATTGGCGAGCGCAACGAGTCGTGGCGCATGTTCCTCGACTTCACCGGCGAGGCGCTCAAGGATCCGGAGCTGCGACGCACGGCGGCGCGCTCGCAGCAGCGTTGGCTCGACGGCTTCGTCGAGACGATCCAAGAGGGGGTCGAGGCCGGGACGTTCCAACCCGTCGTTGGGAGCGCCGAGGCCGGGGCGATCCTGTCGGCGCTGGTGGACGGGCTCGCGCTTCAGGTGTTCGCCATGGAAAGCGATCTGAGTGGCGCGGAGGCGACGGCGTGGCTGACGGACACCGCGCGGGTGCTGCTTCGTCCGCACAGCGCCTGACGCGTCACTGCGTGGGATAGTTTCGCGTGTGAGCGAGCAGCCCAAGAAGCGCAAGGCCTCGACCGCATCGCTGCTGCGCGCCGCCATGGATGCGCGACCCGAGACCGACACGCGGCCGTGGAGCGAGTTCGCGCACGAGTTCGCCGAGCAGCAGGGGCTCGCGTCCGTCGGCAGCGTGCAGGTGCAGATCAGCCGCATCTTGCGCGAGCGCGGCGCCGTCGAGCCGCGACGCCCGCGCCCGCAGGGCGATCGCGTGCCGCCGCGTCTGACGCCGCTGACCGAGGCGCTGCTCGCGGCCTCCGGTGCCGGGTCGCTGGAGGCGGCGCTCGACATCGCCATCACGGGGACCGAGCCGCCGTCCGACACCGCCGTCGCCCTCGCGGCCGCGATCGTCGCGCGTGCCGAACTCGATCCGACGCTCGCCACGCGCCTCGCCGCCGCGCGGCAGCAGGGAATGGGGCGGTCGTGAAGCGTCCGGTCATCGACAGCGCGTCCGTGGATGCGCTGGCTACCTATCTCGCCGATGTCTGGGGCGCCCGTCCGCTGGCGGCCGAGTCGGATCTCGATCCCGTCCTGCTGCGCGCCTTGCGCGGTGATCGCCTGCGCTTCGAGCGCGAGGCGGAGAGCGGCGGTGACGACCCGGTGTGGCGCGAGGCGATCCGGCGCCGCTACGACCGGCCGATCCCGGAGAGCGAGGGGGCCGTCGGCGAGGCGCTGGCCGCCGGGCAGTGGCGCGACCTGATCAGCGTCGACCTATCGCGGGTCTGGGTCGAGGTGCTGACGATCGGCGTCTGGGCCGACGCGCTGCTGCGCGTGCTGCCACCCGGCCCCGTGCTCTCGTGCGGGTGCAACGCCGGCTACCTCGAAGCGTGGCTGTCGTCGCGCCATCTGGAGCGGCACTTCGTCGGCGTCGATCTGGCCGAGGGCGCGATCGCCGCGGGCTACGACCGCATGCGCGACACCGGCGCGGTCGACCTCGAACTGCGGGCCGGCGCGTACGCCGATCTGGCCGCGTGGGACGAGCGCTTCCCCGTCGTGCTCGTGCTGTCGGGGCTCCTGGAGCAGTTCCGCGCGGGCGATGGGGAGACGGCCGAGGGTATCGATCAGATCAGCGCGGCGCTCGCCCCGAAGGGCACGCTCGTGCTCGTGGAGGCGCGCCTCGCCGAGCACGCGCAGTCGGCGGCGCTGGCGCTGTCGCGCAACGGGCTTGGCATTGCGAGCGCCGGCGTGCTCGGCGGTCGTGGCTCGCGCCCGCTACGTCATCTGGTCGAGCGCCAGCCGATGGGCGCCTGGCGGGCGCTGACGGGCATCGTCGCGACGCAAGGTCACACGGGAGAGCTCTCGCTGGCCGGCGCCTGCCGCGCCGCTGCGCAGGCGTGGGACGAGCCGTTCACGGCGTTCGCCGAGGAGCAGTCCGAGTGGACGGATCGCAATCTCGCACGCGCCTGGGCGGCGCAGGCCGTGCCCGTCGTGCTCCCCTAGGTGTTCTGCCTAGGGCTCAGTCGATCCAGACGCGGATGTCTCCGAGGCCATCGCTGGCGAGCTCCGCCATCTGCCCGGACTCGAGCAGCTTGGCGGGGATGATCGCACCCGTCAGGATCACGTCGCCTGCCTGCAGCTCGACGCCGTGGCGCGCGGTCGCCTCGCTCAGCCACGTGATCGCGTTGAGCGGATGGCCGAGGACCTCGGTCGCCGTCATGAAGCCGTCCGTGAAGCCGTCCACCTGCAGCTTGACGTCTGCCTGATCGAGCGTCAGCGGCGCGTAGTCCTCGTTCCATGCGCCGAGGATCGTGCCGTACTGCTGCGTGCCGTCGGCGATCAGCGTCGGCAGGCCGGCGACGTCGACGTT
>CAINDT010000189.1 GCA_903847495.1 uncultured Actinomycetes bacterium | reverse complement strand
ATCAGCAGCATCTCGAGATCCTCGATCTTGCCGAAGTGCGGAGCGTCGCCCTCGGGCAGGACGATGTCAGCGATCAGGATGCGGCCGTCCTCGCCCATCGCGGCGCGCACGTTGGCGAGAATGGTGCGGGCGTGCTCGTCGTCCCAGTCGTGGATGACATGCTTGAGCAGATAGATGTCGGCCCCTGCCGGCACCGACTCGTGGAAGTCCCCGGGCACGAGCTCGACGCGATCCGCAACGCCATCGGCCTCGAGTTGGGCGGGCGCATCCTTGAGGACGTCGGGTGCGTCGAAGAGCACGCCACGCGCCTGCGGGTTCGCCTGCAGGATCGCGGCGAGCGTGTGGCCGTAGCCGCCGGCGATGTCCGCAATCACACCGGCCTGCGAGAAGTCGTAGGCCGCGAGGATGGCGGGGATCGTCGCGTTCGAGAAGCCCGTCATCGCGCGCGCGAAGGTGGCGCCGAGTTCGGGGTTCTCGCCGAACAGATACGGGAACAGCGGCGTGCCGTGCACCTGCTCCCAGACCGGCTGGCCGGTCTTGACCGCATCGAGCAGGCTGCCCCACACCCGCCAGTGCGGCTCGGCTCCGACCCACCGCACGAGGTCGCGGACGCTATTCGGAACATCACTGCGCAGCGTCTCGGACTGCGGCGTGTTGGCGAACACGCCGCGCTCGACCTCGCTGAAGCACCCCGTCATCGCGAGCGTGCGGAGGATCCGGCGCAGCGCGCCTGCATCGGCGCCGACGACGCTCGCCACCTCATCGATAGCGCGCGGGCCGTCGCGCAACTCGTCGGCCACACCAAGCTCGGCGGCGACGTACATCGCCTGCGACACGTTGAGGCCGCACAGCGTGCTGATCACCTGGACTTCGGGGGGCAGGGCGTCGCTCATCGGGACCTCCAGCGGGAACGCCGGCACTCTATCTGACACGAATGTCAGATCAGCGCGGGAGGCGCAGCACGCGGATCGCCCCGGTGCGCATGCCGAGCTGGTTGACCGGCTGCGCCACCAGCACGCCGTTCATCTCCTCGAAGCGCCGTACCCACGCAGCGATCGGCAGGTACGAGAGGCCGATCGCGAGGAACATGAGCGCCGCCAGGCCGCGATACGGCTCGCCGCCGGGAATCAGCGCCAGCACCACGAGAATCGCCACGGCGACGACAGCGGGCCCGATGCAGCGACCGACGGTCTGGCTCGGTGCTGCGAACAGGAGCCCGACAGCGGGCTCGGCACGGTCGAGCGCGCCCTGAATCGCGCGGATCGTGACGAACCCGAGCGCGAGCGCAACGCCAACGGCAATCGCCGTCGACACCCCCCAACCGAAGAGCGGCGTGCCACCGAAGATCAGCATCGCGATCACATTGGCGAGGCCGAGCAGCGCCCAGACCGCGCCGTTCACGGCCTGGAGAATCGAGAGATGAGAGAGCGCCACTGCCCGCACCCTATCTCACACGACCGATTCCGAACCCCGCCTCGCCACGGTGCTGGACATGATGGGCCCGGGCCCATCATGTCCAGCGCACCCCGTGTCGCAGATCACACGCACCGTGCCCTGTCTCCAACGAGCATCACCACGCGAGCGCGCATGCGTTCGGCTTCGAGTCGCGCATGCGTCGCCAAATGCGCCCACTCCCCCGCCTTCCGCACGCCTGCCACGCACGCCGCACGCCGTGTGACGCATCTGGCCTGACAAGGTGGGCCCGGGCCCAGGTTGTCCATGCTCGCGCTTGCGCACGCGTCTCGCACGCCGTGTGCCCGAGATGCCGCGCAATGGCGCACCTAGACTGCAGGCATGGGTGCAATCGAAGTGCGCGGACTCGTCCGCGAGTTCAAGAAGGGGCCGCGCGCCGTCGACGGCATCGACATCACCGTCGCCGAGGGCGAGATCTACGGCTTCCTCGGACCGAACGGCGCAGGCAAGTCGACGACGGTGCTGATGCTCACAACGCTGCTGCCGCCGACGGCCGGCACGGCGACGGTCGCCGGCTTCGACATCGTCAAGCAGGGCGCCGAGGTGCGCGGAGCGATTGGCGCCGCGCTGCAAGAGGCCGCGCTCGACAAGTTCCTGACCGGCCGTGAGCACATCAAGCTGCAGGGCTCGCTGCACGGCATGAAGGGCGCCGAGCTGAAGCGCCGTGGTGACGAGCTGCTCGAGCGCGTCGGCCTGACCGACGCCGCCGATCGCAAGGTCGGTGGGTACTCCGGCGGCATGAAGCGCCGCCTCGACCTCGCGCTCGCGCTGCTCCATAACCCGCGCGT
>CAINDT010000188.1 GCA_903847495.1 uncultured Actinomycetes bacterium | reverse complement strand
GTCCGTGGAGGACCTCGTGATTGCACCGCGCGGGCCGGCCGCAGCGCCGACGCTGCGTGACCCCGCGACGCTGGTGGATCTGGCGTTCAGCGGGCTCGTCTGAGTGGCTGTTGCCCAATCGCCGCATAGGCCGCGCAGGGGATTCGTCACGCACCTATAATGATCGCTGATATGCGTCTCCCTTCCTGGCATCGCGTGGGTCATATGGCGGCCGACGCCGCCGTGGCCGCCGTCGCCTGGTGGCTCGCCTTCCAGCTCCGCTTCGACGTGGTGCCGATCTGGGCGAACACGCTGTTCTGGGCGACGCTGCCCTGGGTTGTCGTCCTGACGGTCGCCGTCTTCGTGGTGAACGGGCTCTACACGCGCTGGTGGCGCTACGTGTCGCTGCGCGACGTGCGTCTGCTGCTGCGGGCGTCGGCGATCGCCCTCGTCGTCGTGGCGCTCTACGCGAACCTGTTTCCGCCGGTCGCTGCGACGCCGCCGCGCGGCGTCCTCGTGATCTGGTTCCTGCTGCTCCTGCTTGGCACCGTCGGCGTTCGCGCCGTGGCGCGCACCATCCTCGAGGGCCGGGGCACGCTGTTCCCGCGCGGACGCGAGGTGATTGTCGTCGGTGCCGGCGATGCCGGCTCCGTGATCGTGCGCGAGATGCTCGCCAACCGCTCGCTCCGCATGACGCCAATCCGCCTCTGCGACGACGATCCGCGCAAGCAGGGCATGCGTCTCCACGGCGTCAAGGTCGACGGCACCACGCACGACCTCGCAGGCATCCTCAAGGCCTCGCCGCCGGACGAGGTCGTGATCGCCATGCCCGGCGCCGATGGCACCGCGCGCCAGCGCGTCGTGGACGCCTGCCGCCGCGCCAGCGTGCCGGTCAAGACGCTGCCGGGTCTCTACGACCTGCTCGACGGCGACCCGACGCTGCTGCGTCGACTGCGCGAGGTTCAGGTGGAGGACATCCTCGGCCGCCAGCCCGTCAACCTCGATCTCGCGTCGATGGGTGGCTACCTCGCCGGCCAGTCGGTCGTCGTGACCGGTGCCGGCGGCTCGATCGGGTCGGAACTCGTGCGCCAGATCAGCCGCCTGTCGCCCGCGCGCCTGACGCTGATCGACCACGCCGAGGACAACCTCTTCCAGATCGACCAGTGGCTGCGCGAGCACGAGATCGACAACGTTCACTCGTGCGTGGCCGACGTCAAGGACGCCGATCGGATGCGCAAGATCGTCGCTGAGGCGCAGCCGAACGTGATCTTCCACGCCGCCGCCTACAAGCACGTGCCGCTGATGGAGATCAATCCGTTCAGCGCGCTGCGCAACAACGTTCTTGCCACGCGCGCGCTCGCCGAGATCGCCGCCGACGCGGGCGTCGAGCGCTTCGTGCTGGTCTCGACGGATAAGGCGGTCATCTCGGAGACCGCGATGGGTGCCTCCAAGGCGCTCTGCGAGTACGTGGTCGAGGCCGAGGCGCAGGAGCGCCCGGGCACGCGCTTCATGGCCGTCCGCTTCGGCAACGTGCTCGGTTCGTCCGGCTCGGTCATCCCGACGTTCCGCCGCCAGATCCTCGAGGGCGGCCCGGTGACGGTGACGGATCCGGAGATGACCCGCTTCTTCATGACGATCCCGGAGGCCGTGCAGCTGATCGTCCAGGCCGGTGGTGTCGGCCAGTCGGGCGACGTCTTCGTGCTCGACATGGGCGATCCGGTGCGGATCATGGATCTCGCGCAGGACATGATCCGGCTGATGGGCCGCGAGCCCGGCAAGGACATCGAGATCAGCGTGATCGGCCGCCGCCCCGGCGAGGTGCTGCACGAGCGGCTCTTCGCCGACGACGAGTCCGTCGAGCGCACGCACCACGACAAGCTGATGCGCGCCCGCCGCGGTCGCATCGACGCCGCCTGGCTGGCGTCCCGCCTCGACGAGATCGATCTGGCGCTGCAGCGCGGGGCCGATGCCGAAGCCCTCGAGCTCTACTTCGCCACGGCCAAGGCACCGTTGCGCGAAGGTGTCGCCACGCGGAAGGCGATCGACTGATGGACACCAAGCAGCTCGCCGCACTCGTCGCCGTCGTCGACCGCTCCAGCTTCTCGCAGGCCGCCGAGCAGCTCGGGGTCACGCAGCCGGCCGTCTCGCTCGCGATCCGCTCGCTGGAGAAGCGCCTCGGCTGCCAGCTGATTGACCGCTCCGGGCGCGTCGTCGAGCCGACCGAGGCCGGCCAGGTCGCGTATCGCCACGCACAGCGCATCCTGGGGGCCGAGCGCGATCTCTTCCACAGCCTCGAGGAGGAGGGCGAGGGTCTGCACGGGCATCTGATCGTCGGCGCCTCGACCGGCCCGGGCGAGCGCATCCTGCCCGCCCTGCTCGGCGCATTTCACAAGGAGTACCCCGAGGTCTTGGTGTCGCTGCGCGTCGATGACACCGAGACGATCGTTGACCGCGTGCTCGACCGGCAGCTTGAGTTCGGCATTGTCGGCGCCGAGCGCGCGCATCGCTCCCTCGTCTTCGAACCGTTCCTGCGCGATGAGGTCGTCCTCGTGGTGACCAACGACCATCCCTTCGCTGGCAAGCAGATCACCGTCGAGGAGCTCGTGCACGAGCCGCTCGTGGTTCAGCAGGAGGGTGCTGGCGTGCGCACCGTCGTCGAGCGCGAGCTGCGCGCCCACGGCATCCGCGCCCGCGACCTCAACGTCGTGGCCGAGCTCGGCCTGCAGGAGTCGGCCAAGTCGGCCGTCGAGGCAGGCCTGGGTGTGACGTTCCTCTCGCGCCTCGCCGTCGAGCGCGAGCTGGAAGAGGGGCGCCTGTCGAGCGCCACGGTCAAGGGCCTCGAGCCCGGCCGCCTGTTCTACGCGGTGCGCAATGCGTCGCGGCCCCAGAGCCGCCTCGTCGTCTCGTTCCTCGACTTCGCCCGCACCACGCTTGGCGAGCGGGCGGTCTTCCCCGAGGCGACACGCGATCGCCCGGTGCGCGGCAGCCGCGTCGGCTGAGCGATGCCCGACGTCATCGCCTTCGACGCCGATGTCATCGGCCGCAATCGCACCGGTGACGAGACCGTCGCGACGGGTCTACTGACGGCGCTCGCGGCCCGCGACGACCTGCCCTTTACGGTGCTCGCCTACGTGCGCGACCCCGACCGCGTGCCCGAGGCCATCACCGCCTCTGGCGTTGTGCGCCCGGTGGCCGTCGACGTGGGCTCGAACTACCGTCGCGTGGCGGTGAGCCTGCCCGCCCGGCTGCGTGCCGATCGCCCTGCGCTGTACCACGGCAACTACGTGCTGCCGCCGGGCCTCAACTGTCCCGGCGTCGTCACCGTCCACGACTCGTCGTACCGCTTCGCGCCCGAGCTGATGCCGAAGGCCGACGCGCTCGCATTCGGTCGTTTCGTGCCGTGGTCGATCCGCCGGGCGTCTCGTGTCGTGACGGTCTCGGAGCATTCGCGCGCTGATGTCCTGCGCACCGTGCCTGGGCTCGACCCGAGCCACGTGGTCGCGATCCCGAACGGCGTCTCGTCCGCGTACGCGCCCGACCCGACCGCCGTCGACCGTGTGCGCGCGTCGTGGGGGCTGGAGCCCGGCTACGTCTTGTTCATCGGCGCGCTGCAGCCGCGCAAGAACCTGTTGCGCCTGCTCGAGGCCTACGCGCGCGTGCGCGACACGCGCGACGACATGCCGCTGCTCGTCCTGGCCGGCGATGCCAAGCAAGACGAGGCCGAGCTCGACGCGCGCATCGCCGAGCTGCGCTTGCAGAGCCACGTGCGGCGTATCGGTTACGTGCAGGGGGAGAGTGCCCTGCGCGATCTCTACGCCGCCGCTGGTGTCTTCGCCTTCCCGTCGCTCTACGAGGGCTTTGGTCTGCCGGTTGCCGAGGCCATGGCCACCGGCACGCCGGTGCTCACCAGCGATACCACGGCGCTGCCCGAGGTGGCCGGTGGTGCGGCCGTCTTGGCCAACCCGCTTGACGTCGCGTCGATCGCCGATGGCCTCGGGCGCCTGCTCGAT
>CAINDT010000187.1 GCA_903847495.1 uncultured Actinomycetes bacterium | reverse complement strand
GCTGCTGCTGTGACGCGGTGACGACGGGAACACCTCGAGGTGGCTCGGTGGGGTGACGTCTTCAGGGGAGCCGTGCTGCGCACGTCTCGCTGAAGAGTGACCCTTGCATTGTCGGACGCCTGCGGCGGCGGCAATGTTCAGAAAGACCGATTCACCTCGAGGTGATCCCGTCGCCTGTGTGGATCACCTGCGCCAGCAGAAGGCGCTGGCTTTCGACGGTCTTGGAACCAGGCGACGCGATGACCTTGAGGTGAATCGGTCTCTTCAGACCGAGCCACCTCAAGGCCTTCGCGCCGTCGAACGCGATCAACCGACAGGTGTTCCCATCGTCACTCGTAGATCGCCGCCAGCCCCTCGTCGCCGTAGCCGTCGATCGTCGGTAGGCCGTCTGGCCGCTCCCACGGTGCGCGGCTGTCCCAGAAGATGTGCGCCTCGACGCGCAGGCCCGTCTCGTCATCGAGCGTGGTGGAGCTGAAGTAGAGCAGCGGATCCTCGGGGATCCGGAACAGCAGGTACGTACCGCACGTCGAGCAGAAGCCACGTTCTCCGCCCGTGGCGCTGGTCGGCCCGGCAAACCAGTGCACGAGCTCCTCGCCCTGCACGAAGGCGAAGCCGGCTGCATCGCAGGCGGTGAACGACGAGGGACCACCGGCCATCTGGCGGCACTCGCGGCAGTGACAGGTGTTGATCGGGCGGATCGGCTCGGGCGCCGTGTAGCGGACGCCGCCACAGATGCAGCCGCCGGTGCGGGTGGTGGGCATGCCAGGGAGTGTAGGCGGGCGTCGTCGGGAGGCGAGACCCGCGACAGCCACTGCCACTGCACCCGCAGTTGATCCACAGAGGCGACGTGATGGCCCTGAGGTGAATCGGACCTTTCGGTCCGAGCCACCTCAGGGTCTTCACGTCGTCGCCCAACGAAAAAGGCCCCGCCCCGGCAGGTGCCGGGACGGGGCCTCGTCGTTACGGGATCAGTCGCCCGAGGGGGCGGCGTGCAGCGACGACGTGTTCATCGTGCTGCCGTCGTCTTCCTCGATGGCGCGCGCCTTCTTGCGGCCGGTCACAGCGGACACGACCAGGAAGAGCGCGATCAGGAGGAACGAGAGCAGGATCGTCACGATGCCCAGCGAGTACACGTACGGGCGGAGCACCGAGGACGACGTGATGATGTACAGCTGCAGTGGCAGCGTGATGATCGAGCCGGACACGAGGAACGTGCGCTCGAACTCGTTCAGAGCCAGGGTGAAGCCGAACAGCCCCGCGCCGAACACGCCGGTCCAGATCAGCGGCAGCGTGACCTCGCGGAACGTCGTAACGCTCGACGCCCCCAGGTCACGCGCAGCCTCCTCGGCACGCGCGTCGTAGCGGTTGAAGATCGACATCATCACCAGGAAGCCGAACGGCAGTGCCCAGACAGCCTGGACGCCGATGATCGGCAGGTACCCCATGGTGCCCTCGCCCTTCTGGATGCCCACGTAGTAGAGCAGGAACGAGAGGCCCAGCGAGAGCAGGAGACCCGGGGTCATCAGGCTCAGCAGGATGGCGTAGAACAGCAGGCCGCTGCCCCGGAAGGCACGGCGGAAGGCCATACCAAGGGTCAGCGACAGGATCGCCGTGATCCCCGCCACGATCAGCGAGAGCCAGAGCGACTTGCCGATGCCCTGGCGGACGCTGACCATCACGCTCGACGAGGACTGCAGCTCGCTGTACCAGTGGAAGGAGAAGAGCTCCTTCGCCGGCAGGGTCATCGAGCCCGTTGTGCCCTGCAGAGAGAGCACGCCCATCGTCACCATCGGTCCGTACATGAACACGATGAAGATCAGGAAGAAGATCAGCAGGATCGGCTTCGACTTGCTGAGCGGCAGGAACACCATCGCCGCGAACGGAATCGCAAGCAGAGCCAGCGCGACCAGATACCAGATGATGGTCATCACACGACCTCGCGAATCTTCGAGAACCGGAGCAGCACGGCCACACCGATGGTCATGACGGCGACGAGGATCGTCGCGCCAGCCGCGGCGGCCGGGAGATCAGGCAGCTTGTAGTAGTCGTAGACGAGCGTACCGACCGACTGGATCGTGCCGCCGCCGATCAGACGCACCGTCGTGAACTCGCCCATGACGAGCACGAACACGAAGATGCAGCCGATCAGGACACCCGGGAGGCTGAGCGGGAACACAACCTCCTTGAACGTCTTCGCCGGCGTCGCCCCGAGATCCCGCGCAGCCTCGATCGAGGCGTTGTCGAGCGTGGCGAGCTGGAAGAAGATCGGCGTGACCATGAACAGCACGTACACCTGGATCAGCACGATCGTGACGGCCAGGGACGAGAAGTACAGCGCGTCGATCGGCTCACTCACAATGCCGAGGATCTCGACGAGGAAGTAGTTGATGACGCCCTGACGCCCGAGGACCGGGTTCCAGGCCACGATGCGCACGATGTACGCGACCCAGAACGGGGCGAGTACGACGATGAACAAGGCAATCTGGAACTTGACCGCCTTCACGCAGCGAGCAAGGTAGTACGCGATCGGGTAGCCGATCAGGATGCACAGCACCGTCACGATGACGGCGCGGAGGATGGTGTCCCGCAGCGTCGTCGCGAAGACCGACGTCTGGAACAAGCGCCCGTACGAGTCCACGGAGAACGCGAACGCGTCGAAGCCGGTGGGGGTGCGATTCCACACCGACACGAGCAGGATCATCACCAGCGGCGCGATCAGGAACAGGATCAGCCAGATCGTGCCGGGAAGGATCCAGGCGAGGGTGACAAGCGGCGAGCGGCGGGGACCAGAGGTCGCCACCACTGCTGCGGCCTTGACGACCTCGGGCGACTCGAGCGCCTCTGCCGTCGCGACCTCCGCCTTCGCCTCGTCGAGGGCGTGGTGGTCGTCGTTACTGCTCAAGGAGATGACCGTCCTCGGCTGTCCAGGTGGCGGTGACGTCCTTGCCCTCGAGGGCACGAACTTCGGCATAGCGCTCCTCGTGGACCTTGGCCATGAAGGGCTTGCCGTCGAGATCCATGTGCAGCTTGACGGAGTCGCCGAGGTACTCGGCGAAGTCGAGCCGCACCTTGATGCCGTTGGCGGCAGGCACAGGGTCGGTCGACACCTTGACGGCGGCCGCGCGAATCGCCATGGAGGCGGTATCGCCGGCGTTACCGGATCCGGGAACCTCGACCTTGCCGTACTCCGTGTCGATGACCACGTTGGCGCCGTTGGTGCCGGTGATCTTGCCGTGGAAGACATTGTTGTCGCCCATGAAGGAGGCGACGAACTCGTTGCGCGGGTGGCGCGCCAGGTGCTCGGGCGTGCCGACCTGCTGGACCACTGCGTCGCCCATCACGACGATGCGGTCGGCCATCGACAGCGCCTCTTCCTGGTTGTGCGTCACGTGGATGAACGTGATGCCCAGCTCGCGCTGCAGCGCGCGCAGCTCGACGCGCATCTTGAGCTGCAGGAGACGGTCGAGGCCGCCAAGCGGCTCGTCGAGCAGGATCGCCTTCGGGCGCGTCACGAGGACGCGGGCGAGAGCGACGCGCTGCTGCTGGCCGCCGGAGAGCTCGCGCGGCTTGCGGTCCATCATCTTGGTCAGGCCGACGAGCTCGATCGCGGCCTTGGCCTGCTCCTCGCGCTCCGCCTTGTCGACGCCCTGCATCTTGAGGCCGAACGCGACGTTGTTGAGAACCGACTTGTGGGGAAACAGCGCGTAGTGCTGGAACACCGTGGTGATCGGGCGCTTCGCCGGCGAGACGCCGTTCATCAGCTCGCCATCGATAGTGACGGTGCCGCTCGACGGCTCATCATGGCCGGCGATAATGCGCAGCGTCGTCGTCTTGCCACAGCCCGAAGGCCCGAGGAAGACGACGTACTCGCCGTTCGCGATCTCGAGGTTGACGTCCGAGACCGCCGTGACGTCG
>CAINDT010000186.1 GCA_903847495.1 uncultured Actinomycetes bacterium | reverse complement strand
TCGACGACTGAGGAGACCCCATGGAGCTCGAACCCGAGGATGCCCCTGACCTGACCCCGGCCGAGGCGCGGGAGTGGCAGGCTGCACGCGCACTGCTGGTCGACGTACGGGAGCTTGACGAGTGGGAGGCAGGGCGGATCGCCGGCGCCGTGCATCTGCCGCTGAGCGAACTCGCGGACCGGTGGCAGGAGCTGCCCGACGCGGACCAAACCGTGTTCGTGTGCCGTTCCGGCGCGCGCTCGCGGGCGGCAACAGACGCCTTCACGGCTGCCGGACGCGCGGGATGCGCGAACCTCGCCGGCGGCTGCCAGGGCTGGGTGCAGGCCGGTCTGCCGTTCGAGGGGCGCGTCGCCTGAGGCATTCGGGAAGCCGCCCCACCGACCGCACCCAGTCCGGGCGGTAGACTTCGCCCTGCTGAATCCGCTCAGTAGCGCGCCTTCCCGCGCTTCACGCCGCCTATGTCCCGTACCCGGACGCCCACCGCCCGCACCCGCCTCGTTCGCCGCCTCGTGCCGGCCGTGCTGATCGCGGCTGCGCTGCTGCTTGTCACCTTCTCCATCCGAGCGCAGGCCGAGGTCGTGACGGCGCAGGACACCGCCGCTGATACGACCTCTGCCATTCAGCAGGTGGCGCAGCGCGCCACGCAGCCCGTGCGCGATCTGATCGGCTGGTTCGGCGACGTTCGCTCGGCGCAGACCGAGCGCGACAGCCTGCTCGCGGAGAACGCCACGTTGCGCGCCGAGCTCTCGCGTGCGGAGGTGGGGCAGCAGGATGCCGACGAACTGCGCGGCCTGCTCAACTACATCAAGTCGCCCGCGTTCCCGGAGACCGATGCCTACATGCCCCGAGCCGCGCGCGTCGTCGCGCGCTCGCCCTCGCTGACGTCCAGCACGGTCGTCGTCGACGCAGGGGAGAACGCGGGTGTGCAGGTCGGTGATCCGGTACTCGCCGGCGTCTCTGCAACCGCCGATATCGGTGGTGCGGCGTTGATCGGCAAGATCAGCCGGATCACGTCCGGTACCGCGACCGTCGCGCTGCTGTCGAACGCGGATGTCGCGGTTGGCGCGACCGTTGCCGGACGGCGCGGCGCCGACGGCATCCTCCAGCCCAGTGCCGCGGATCCGTCCGTGCTGGTGCTGGGCTTCGTGCGCGGCTCGAGCATCGTGCAACCCGGTGACCGCGTGGTCACCAGCGGCTTTCTGGATCCGACGGGGCGCCTCGCCTCCGCCTACCCGCGCGGTCTCCCGATCGGGGTCGTCAGTGAGGCGCGCCAGAGCGACGCGAACACCTACAAGAGCGTGCTCGTCGTGCCCTGGGTCGACCTGGGGTCGTTCGCCAACGTCGTGATCCTGACCGGCGGTGGCACGTCGTGAGTGCCGCCGAGCTGCACGAGTTCGACGAGTTTGAGGACGACCTGTTCGAGGACGAGGAGACGGGGGAGACGCCGCGCGCGGCGCGCACCTCTCCGGTCGGCGCGCTTGTGCTCGGACTCGCCCTGATCATCGCCGTCTACCTCGAGATCGCGCTCGCGATCGACGCGCGCGTGCTCGGAGCGGTGCCCGACCTCGCCGCGATCGTGATCGTGGCGATCGCCGTGCGCTTCGGTGCTAGCTGGGGCGCGATCGCGGGCTTCGTGGCCGGGCTCCTGCTCGACGTTGCCGTACAGACGCCGCTCGGCGCATCCGCCCTCGTGCTCACCCCAGTTGGCTGGATCGCCGGTGTCTGGGCCGAGCGTCGGCGTCGCGTCTCGCTCGGCATGGCCATCGCCATGCTGATGGTCGCGACGCTTGCCATCATCGTCGGCGATGTCATCGTCACGATCGCAATCGAGGGACAGGACGTAGCGTGGGGGACGTTCGCCGCCCGCGCGCTGGCCGGTCTCGCGTTCACGGTTCTGCTCGGGATCCTCCTGCTTCCGCTGCTGCGCCGCGTCGCCGGCGTCCCCGAGAGGGATCGCGCATGAGCACGCCGCGCACCGACGAGCCGACTCTCGCGTATCCGCCGCCACCGCCGCGGCCGCAGCAACCGACCGGCAACGAGGGCTTCGACCGCGACGGGATCGCCCGGCGCGTCACCATCCTCGCGCTGATCGCCGCCGTGATCGTGATCATCCTGATTCTGCGGCTGTGGTCCCTCCAGGTACTCGACGTGCAGGTCTATCGCGCGCAGGCCATCTCCAACGGCCTGCGCAGCATCGACGTGCCGGCGGCGCGCGGGCAGATTCTCGACAACACCGGCAAGGTGCTCGTCGGCAGCCGGCCGTCGAACTCGGTGGCGATCGACCCCACACGTTTCCCGGATCTTCTGACCGGATGCGGCAGAGACGTGCAGGGGCCGTTCGACGCGCGTTCCTCGGACGAGCGCGCTCGCCGCATCGCCGAGGCGATCGAGCGAGCGGGAACGCTGCCGAAGGAGCGTCGCGCCGCGCGCCTGACGGCGATCAAGCAGCAGCTCGATGGCGGGCAGACGGTGCGAGCGTGGGCCGGTTGCACGAAGGACTATCCGCAGCTGCGCGAATTGGCGGGCATCGTCGGCGTCTCCGTGGCGCAGGTCGAGGACGACATCCACGTCGCGTCGATCAAGGCGCCCTTCGACTCGATCGTGATCGCGAAGGACGTTGATCGCGATGTGCTCTTCTACCTCAAGGAGCGCGCGGGCCAGTTCCCGGGTGTGCGCATCGTCGAGGGCACCGCGCGCTCGTACCGCCAGACACGCGGGCAGAGCGGGAAGCTCTTCCCGATGGCGCCGCACCTGTGGGGCGAGCTGGGTGAGGTCTCCGGCGAGCAGATCAAGGACCAGGTGACGTACCGCAACGCCTCGGCCGGCGACGTCGTCGGCCAGCGCGGCGTCGAGCAGTTCTTCGATCGGTACCTCCGCGGCACGAACGGGTCGTTGCAGCGGCGCGTCGATGCCTTCGGGGATCCCGTCGGTCCGATCGTGCGCTCTCGCGCCGCCAAGCCCGGCGACAACATCCGTCTGACGATCGACGCCGGCGTCCAGGCGGCCGCCGAGAACGCCCTGCGCGAGGCGATCACCTACGCCCGCACCCATGGGCATCCCGCGGCGGAAGGCGGCGCGATCATCGCGATGGATCCGCGGACTGGGGCGATTCGCGCGATGGCCTCGAACCCCGGCTTCGATCCGGCGATCCTGGCCGGCCCCGAGGGGCAGCGGTACTGGAATCAGTTGGCCGGCGATGGGAATCGCTCGCCGCTGCTCAATCGCGCGCTGAACGGCCTCTACCCAGCGGGCTCGACGTTCAAGCCGGTGACGGCGTTCGCCGCTGGGGCTTCCGGCCTCGTGCGGCCCGACGGCCAGATCCAGTGCTCGCCGCAGATGACCATCGACGGCCAGACCTACCGCAACTTCGAGTCGGACGTCGACGAGCCGATGAACATGATGCAGGCGCTGACGGCCTCCTGCGATACCTACTTCTACGAGCTCGGCAAGCGCCTGTACGACGCCACGCCGAAGGCCGGCAACTTCGAGCCCCAGCCGCTCTGGGCCAAGCGGCTCGGGTTCGGCGCGCCGACCGGTATCGACATCGGCGCGGACTCGCCGGGCAACGTGCCGGACTTCGCATACAAGACGCGGCGCTTCGGCGACGATCGCGTGCACAACCGCTGGACCTCCGGTGACGCCGTGCTGCAGTCGATTGGGCAGGGCGACCTCGAGGTCACGCCGATCCAGATCGCGCGCCTGTACGCGCTGATCGCCAACGGCGGCACGCTCGTCCAGCCGCACGTCGGTGCGTCGGTGTACGGCCAGGACGGCACCCTGCGGGAGAAACTCACCCCGGCGCCGGGAACCCGCGTCCAGCTCGATCCGTTCATGCTCGACGTGGTGCGCAAGGGACTCGACGGTGTCACGCAGGACGTCAACGGCACGGCCTACGCCGCATTCAAGGGCTTTCCGATCAAGGTGTCGGGCAAGACCGGCACGGCGGAGAAGCTCGGCAAGCGCGACTTCGCGTGGTTCGCCGGTTACGCGCCCGCGAACGACCCGAAGCTCGTCGTGGTGTGCGTCATCGAGCAGGGCGGCTTCGGCGGCGAGACCGCTGCGCCTGCCGTCCGTCAGGTGATGGCCAAGGCGTTCAACATCGATGAGGCGACGATCGGCCAGATCTCGAGTGCCGAGCAGGCCGGTGTGTACGCCGGTCCCGCCCTCGGCGTCGATCCCGCCTCCGAGGTGCAGCGACAGGATGGCGCCCCGCTGTTCCCGTCCACGACCGCGACGACGGAGAACGCCGGATGAGCCGCACCGCGCTCCTCCGCCGCGTCGACTGGGTCCTGGTCGCCGCTGTGCTGCTGCTCCTGTACATCGGCGAGCACGCCGTCCGGGTCGCCACCGTCAACGACATCGCTGGTGATCCCGGCTTCTTCGTGCGCCGGCACATCATCTACATCGTGGCCGGGATCGGGTTCGCGGTGGTCGCCGCGCTGGTGGACCCGCGCATCTACCGACGCCTCTTCTGGTTCATCTACGGCAGCACCATCGGCCTGCTGATCATCGTGCTCGGGTTCTCCGCGGCGCGTGGGTCGCAGCGCTGGATCCCGCTGCCGTTCTTCACCCTTCAGCCGTCTGAGATCGGCAAGGTGACGATGCTCGTCTGCCTGTCGATCATCGTGGCCGACTGCGTGCGGCGCGGGATCAGGGGCTGGAACATGGCGATCCGCGCCGCCCTCCTGATGCTGCCGCCGTTCACGCTCGTGTTCATTCAGCCCGACCTCGGCACCTCGATCGTGTACGTGGCCATCACCCTCGCCATCCTCGTCGTGGCCGGGCTGCCCGGGCGCAACGTTGCGGTGATCGGCGGCGTCGGTGTCGCGATCGTCATCCTCGTGCTCGGCATCCTGCCGACCGTCGGCTTGCCCCTGCTGCGCCCGTACCAGACCGAGCGCATCACGGCCTTCCTGGATCCTCAGGGCGGCAGTCCGGCGGCGTATCAGGCGGAGCAATCGATGATCGCGATCGGCTCCGGCGGTCTCGCCGGACGTGGGCAGGGTGTCAGTCAGACAGCCGGTAACTTCCTGCCTGAGCACCACACCGACTTCGTGTTCGCCGTCGTGGGCGAGAACCGCGGCTTCGTGGGCTCGGCGATCGTGCTGATGCTCTACCTGCTCGTCCTGTGGCGGATCGGGCGGATCATCCCGCGTGCCCGCAACCTCGAGGAGTCGTTCATCGCGGCCGGCGTCTTCGGCCTGATCATGCTTCAGGTCGGCGTCAACGTCGGCATGAACCTCGGCATTGCGCCGACCACCGGTATTCCGCTGCCCTTCATGACCTACGGCGGCTCCAACACCGTCACCAACCTCACGGCCATCGGGCTGGCGATCGCCGTCGGCATCCGCCAGGTGCGCGAAGAACCGACCGTCACGGGGTGGCAGGAGCGTCCACGCCGGTATCGCGAGAAGGCACTGTCGGCGCCGACGGACGGTGTCTGACGGGCGAATCGCCCGCGCCCGGTAGACTCTGCCCGTGGAGCAGCACTCCCTCCAGCCGCGCATCGAGCGTCTTCTGACGCAGGTCGAGAAGCCGTCGCGCTACATCGGCGGCGAGACGAACGAGACCGTCAAGCCCGATGCGACCGTCAAGGTGGCCTTCGCCTACCCCGACGCCTACGAGGTCGGCATCTCGAATCAGGCCCTGCAGATCCTGTACGGCCTCGTCAACGACCGCACCGAGGCTTCGGCCGAGCGCGTCTACTGCCCGTGGCCCGACATGGCCGACGCCATGCGTCGCGAGGGCGTGCCGCTGTTCACGCTCGAGACATGGCGCCCCGTCCGCGACGTCGATCTCCTGGGCATCACGCTGCAGGCCGAGCTGACGTACTCGAACGTCCTCGAGCTGATCGATCTGGCCCAGATCCCGGTGCGCAGCGCCGACCGCACGGACGCCGATCCGATCATCCTCGCCGGTGGTCCGAGCGCCTCGAACCCGATGCCGCTTGCGCACTTTGTCGATGCCTTCTTCATGGGCGAGGCCGAGGAGGGGATGCAGCAGATCATCGCCATCCTCGACGAGGTCAAGACACGTGAAGAGCGCCTCGACCGCCTCGCGGAGCTGCCGTTCCTGTACCTGCCGGCGCGTGGTGAGGAGCCCGTCGAGCGCGCGATCTTCGCCGACTTCTCGATCGACACGGCACCGACGAAGCCCGTCGTGCCGTACGCCAGCGCGATCTTCTCGCGCGCGTCCGTCGAGGTCATGCGCGGCTGCACGCGCGGCTGCCGCTTCTGCCATGCCGGCACGTGGTACCGCCCGGTGCGCGAGCGCAAGGTCGAGGACGTCGTCACGGCTGGCCTCGCGCAGCTTGAGTGCACGGGCTACGACGAGCTGTCGCTCACGTCGCTCGCCACGAGCGACTACTCCGGCGTCTCTCGGGCGATCCGCGAGATCAAGGAGGTCCGTCCCGACCTCCACCTGTCGCTGCCGTCGAACCGCGTGGACACGGGTCCGGTTGCTCTCGCCGCCGCGGCGAACACGCGTCAGCGTTCGATCACGATGGCCCCCGAGGCGGCGACGCAGCGGATGCGGGACATCATCTGCAAGACCATCACCGGCGAGATGATCGAGAACGCGATCGACTCGGCCTTCGCCGCCGGGTACACCAGCCTCAAGCTGTACTTCATGATCGGTCTGCCGCTCGAGACCTTTGCGGAGGTCCAGGGCATCGTCGATCTCGGCTTCAAGGCGCGTGAAATCGGCCGGAAGCACTACGGCGAGGGCGGCAAGTTCACCGTCCACGTCTCCGCTTCGAACTTCGTGCCGAAGCCGCACACGCCGTTCCAGTGGAGCGGCATGGCGCCCCCGGATCAGCTGCGTGTGAAGCAGGACTACCTGCGTCGCGCGCTCAAGGGGCGCCAGCTCAAGCTTTCCCTCCACGACGTCCGGACGAGCATGCTGGAAGGCGCGCTCGGTCGTGGAGATTCGATCACCGGGGATGTGCTCGAGACGGCGTGGCGCGCGGGAGCGCGCTTCGACGCCTGGTCGGAGCACCACCGCGAGGAGTTCTGGCGCGACGCTTTCGCCGCCGCCGGACGCGACCTCGAGGTGGAGGCGACGCGCGAGCGCGATCCTCTCGACCCGCTGCCGTGGGATCACGTGCGCAGCGGTGTGTCCAAGGAGTTTCTGCTGGATGAGTGGTGGCAGAGTCGCGCCGAACGGCCGACCGGGGATTGCCGATGGGATGGCTGCAGTGACTGCGGCGCCTGCGTCGGCCCCGTGCGGAACCGGTTGGTGGAGGCCTGATGCCGCACACCCCGCAGATGCCTACGCGTTGAGGATCGAGCTACGCCTGGCCGTCCGCGACCGCGCACGGTTCCTCAGCCATCTCGAGATGGTCGATCTGCTGCTGGCCGCGTTCCGGCGTGCCGGCTACGAGATCGCATTGTCCAACGGCATGCGTCCCAAGCCCGTCATCAGCCTGGCGCTCGCGCGCGGGGTCGGCACGGCGTCGGAGGACGAGCGCTGCACGATCGAGCTCGTGGGTGACAGCCACGATCTCGGTGACCTGATTTCCCGACTCACCGCGACCTGTCCGCGGGGCGTCGTGCCCCTGGATGCCCGACCTGCCGGTTCCAAGACCGTCGCCATCGGCGCCACCTATCGCATCACCTTCGATGCACCGGGCGAGCTTCTCGCCCAGGCCGTCGACGCGTATCGCGCGTCGCCGGAGCTTCCCATCAAGCGCCGCAGCCCGAAGCAGCGGCGCACGGTCGACGTGAAGCGCTTTGCCCCCGAGCCCCAGCTCGATGGCAGCAGCGTGATCGTCGACATCGCCATCCTCGAGGATGGCTCTGCCAAGCCGGACGAGGTCGTCCGCGCGCTCGCGAGCTGCGCGAACGCCGACCTCCCGCTGGCTGGAGTCACCCGACTAGCCGTTGCCATGGCGCCGAAACCGGCCCGCGTGGCGACTACGGAGACCACATGAAGAAGATCCTGATATCCGCCGACGCGTACGAGACGAAGGCGGCGCTGATCGAAGACGATCGTGTCGTCGAGACGTACATCGAGCGCGAGGAGCGCCGGTCGCTGCTCGGCAACATCTATCTGGCCAAGGTCGACACGGTCCTTCCGGGCATGGAGGCCGCGTTCGTCGATGCCGGCATGGATAAGAACGCGTTCCTCCACGTGGCCGAGATCCGCATCGACGGGCTCGACCAGCGTGCGCGCCGTTCCAAGCGCATCCAGGACCTCGTCAAGGGCGGGCAGTCGCTGCTCGTCCAGGTGACGAAGGACCCGATGAAGACCAAGGGCGCGCGCGTCACCATGGACATCTCGCTGGCGGGGCGGTTTCTCGTCTACGTCCCGGACGGTGAGGGCGGCGGTGTCTCCAAGCGCCTGCCCGACGGCGAGCGCGACCGCCTGCGCGATCTCGTCAAGCAGCTCAAGCCCCGCCTCGGCGGCGGCCTGATCGTCCGCACGGCGGCCAAGGGCGCCGAGCTGGCCGAACTCGAGCGCGACCTCGCGCTGCTGGAGGACCAGTGGGAGGCGATCCTGTCCCGCGTCGAGACGGCGAAGGCGCCGAGCCTGATCCACGCCGAGGTGGACATCGCCCTTGGTCTCGTCCGTGACGACTTCCGGCAGGACGTCGACGAGCTGATCGTCGACGACGAGGCGATGCACGATCGCATCATCTCGTACGTCCAAGAGCGCAGCCCCGAGCTCGCAGAGCGCGTCAAGCGCCACACCGCGCAGACGGAGCTGCTGCGCCGCTACGGCGTCGACGAGGCGATCGAGAGCACGCTGAAGCGCCGCGTGGATCTCCCGTCCGGCGGCTACCTGTTGTTCGACTACGCCGAGGCGTTCACGATCGTCGACGTCAACACCGGTCGCTTTGTCGGCAAGGGACGGCTCGAGGACACGATCCTGCACAACAACCTCGAGTCCGCGCGCGAGGTGGTCCGGCAGCTGCGTCTGCGTGATCTCGGCGGCATCATCGTCATCGACTTCGTGGACATGGAGTCGAAGACCAATCGCGATCAGGTCATCGCCGCGCTCAAGGAAGAGCTCGCGAAGGACCGCTCGAAGGTCTACCTCGTCTCGATCAGCCCGCTCGGCCTCGTCGAGATGACGCGGCAGAACGTCACCGACGGTGTGCGCGAGATCATGACGACAGAGTGCCCGTGCTGCGCGGGCGAGGGCCGCGTTCTCAGCGACGAGACGATCGCGCTCGACAATCTCCGCACGCTGCGCCGCCAGGCGACGCTGTCGAGCTCTGAGGCGTTCCTCGTGGAGGTCAACGCGCAGGTCGCCGCGCGCATGATCGGCCCCGGCGGCACGCGACTCGAGGAGCTTGAGAAGGCCACCGGCAAGCACTTCTCGATCGTGGCGCGTGATGACGTGCCGCGCGAGCGCTGCGAATTCGTCAAGCACGGCAAGATCAGCGAGGTGCTCGAGGACGCCATCCCGGTCGAGATCGGGCAGGAGCTCGAGGTGGCGCTGAGCGAGCCCCACATGTACCAGGCGGCGGATGCCGTGACGGTGCTGGAGGGCGGGTACCGCATCGTCGTTGCCGGCGCCGGTCCGTACCTGGGCGAGACGCACAAGATCAAGGTCGAGCGCGTCGGGCGCCTCGAGGCGCACGCTGTGCTGCTCGATGCCGCGCCGATCACGGAGGAGGAGATGATCAAGATGGTCGATCCTCGCTCTGACGTGCACGAGCCGCCGCGGCTCGTCGGCGAGCGCATCGACCTCGAGGGCAAGAAGCGCAAGGGCAAGCGCAGTCGCACGCCGTCGGCCACGATCGATACGCCGACCGGTGACATGACCGCCAGCGTTGGAGAGGAGACCGAGCCGCTCGACAAGCCGATCGAGCCCGAGGTCGTCGAGGACGCGGTGCTGCTCGACGAGGACGGCAACCCGGTCGTCAAGCCGAAGCGCCCGCGCAGCCGCCGGAAGACGGCCGCCGAGCGTGCTGCCGAGGCCGACGGTGACGAGTCGGTCGATGCCGATGCCGACGCCGAGTCCGATGAGGACGGCGACGAGGACGAGGGCGAGGCGACGGCCGATGGCGCGCCGCGCAAGCGTCGCCGTCGCGGTCGCCGTGGAGGCGCACGTCGCCGCACCGGTACCGGCGAGGCGGGGGAGACTGCCGAGGGCGAAGGGGGTGCCGATCAGGCAGCCGCCGAGGCCAGCGAGGCACGTGCGGACGCGGCGCCGGCCGATGGTGACGCCCCGGCCCGTCCGAAGCGGCGTCGCAGCCGTGGTGGGCGTGGTCGCTCGTCGAGCAGCCGCAGCACGACAGGTGCGAGCACCGAGGGCGGCGAAGCTGCCCCGAGTGATGGCGCACCGAAGGCAGAGCCGAAGCCGCGTGCGCCACGTGCGCCGCGCGCTCCGCGGGCCGATACGTCCGCCGCAGAGGGCGCGCCTGCAGCAGAGAAGCCCGCTGCCGACGCAAAGCCCAAGGCCCCAGCAAAGAAGAAGAAGGGTCTGCTCGGCAGGATCCTGGGCAAGGACGATTGATCAGGTGGCAGGGGAGCGGAGCCTCGTGCCCCGCTTCTCTGCTACGTTCCCGCCCGTTGCCGCAGGTTGCGGCCCGTCCGAAGGTCAAGCATGTTCGCAGTCATCGCAGTCGGCGGTAAGCAGTACCGCGTAACCAAGGGTGAGTACCTCGTCGTCGATCGCCTCGCGGTCGACGAGGGCGGCACGTTCACTCCTGACGTGGTCCTCGCCTCCGATGGCAAGACGACCGCCGCCACGGCCGACGCCTGCAAGGGCGTCAAGGTCTCGGCGCGCGTGCGCGAGCACAAGCTCGGCCCGAAGATCAACATCCGCACGTACAAGGCGAAGAAGAGCAGCTCGCGCCGCATGGGTTATCGCTCGCGGCAGAGCGTGATCGAGATCGAGTCGATCGCCTTCGGCAAGAGCACCCCGGCCAAGGAGGCTGACAGTGGCGCATAAGAAGGGCCTCGGCTCCTCCAAGAACGGTCGCGACTCCCAGTCGAAGCGGCTTGGCGTGAAGGTCTTCGGCGGTCAGACGATCCGCGCCGGCGGCATCATCGTTCGCCAGCGTGGCACCAAGTTCAATCCGGGTGCCGGCGTCGGTCTCGGCGTTGACCACACGATCTACGCCACGCAGGACGGCATCGTCGAGTTCGGCCAGCGGCGCGGCAAGCGCATCATCTCGGTCGTCTCGGCCGAGGCCTAAGCCGGGTAGCCGCCCGTGTTCTCCGACCGGGCGACGATCTACGTCGCAGCGGGACGCGGTGGCGATGGCGCTGTTGCATTCCGGCGCGAGAAGTTCGTGCCGCGTGGCGGCCCATCCGGCGGTGACGGTGGCAACGGCGGCAGCGTCGTGCTCGTCGCCGACGCCTCGCTGCGCGACCTCACAGCCGTTCGCCACCATCCGCACCTCACGGCCGATGACGGCCATGGGGGGGAAGGATCCAACCGCACCGGCGCCATGGGCGTCGATCTCGTCGTGCCCGTTCCTGTCGGTACGCAGGTGCTGGACGAGGAGGAGACGCTGATCGTCGATCTGGCCAAGCCCGGCGCTACGGCGATCATCGCGCACGGCGGACGCGGGGGCTCGGGCAACCGGCGCTTCCGTACTGCCGTCCGGCAGGCCCCGCGCACGGCAGAGCTCGGCGGCCTTGGCGAGGAGCTCACGCTCACGCTGCAGCTGAAGCTGCTGGCCGACGCGGCGCTCCTCGGCTTTCCGAACATCGGCAAGTCGTCGCTCCTGCGTCGCATCTCGAATGCCAAGCCGAAGGTCGCGGACTATCCGTTCACCACGATCGAGCCCGTCCTCGGCGTGGTCGATCTGGCTGTCGACCGGCAGATCACGGTCCTCGACGTGCCAGGGCTACTCGAGGGGGCGGCTGAGGGGCACGGTCTGGGACTCGATTTCCTCGCGCACCTCGAGCGGGCGCGCCTGCTGCTCCACGTCGTGGATGCCAGTCTGGAGGTGGAGGAAGCGGTCGCCGGCTTCGTGGCGATCCACACCGAGCTCGCCAACTATCAGGAGGCTCTGGCACTGCGGCCGCGGATCATCGTGCTCAACCGCATCGATCTGATCCCCGAGGAGGATCGCGCCGAGCGGATACGGGCGTTCACGGACGCGTTGACCGGTCTTGGCGACGTTCCGGCGATGCGGAATGTGCTGCGGGACGAGGAGACCGGCGCGTTCGTCCTGGTGCCCGTCTCGTGTGCGACGGGCGAGGGCGTGCCCGAATTGACCAGCACGCTGGCGCGTGTCGTGCCCGAGCCCGAGGCCGTGCCCGACGTCGAGGAACAGCTGGCGCAGTACCTCGTCTACCGCCCGGGGCGTGCGGGCGGCTCGCAGGTGCGTGTGCTGCGTGACGAGACGGGCGTGCGGATCGTCGGCACCCCGATCGAAGATGCGGTCCAGAAGGCGACCGATGACTACGCCCAACAGCTGCTCTGGGAGTACATCGAGGAGCGGCGGCTGCTGCCATTGATGGTTCGCGCTGGAGCCAAGAAGGGCATCATCGTGAAGATCGGTGACCGCGAGGTGCCGTTCCGTGTCTAAACGCATCGGCGTGCTCGGCTCGATCTGCAACCCGCCGCATCTCGGGCATGCGACGCTGGCGCGCAGCGCGGCCGAGCAGCTCGGTCTGTCGCACGTCTTGCTGATCCCCACGGGGACGCCCGCGCATCGCGAGGAGCCGGCCGTTGATCCACGCACGAGGCTGCGGCTCGCCGAGGCGGCTGCAGCCGACGAACCCATCCTTGAGGCATCGGCCATCGAGGTGAGCCGTCCTGGTCCCTCCTTCATGGTCGAGACCCTGTCGCTGCTGGCGTTGCAGGTCGGGGCGGCCGAGCTCGTGCTGCTGCTTGGAGCCGATCAGTACGCGGCGCTCGATACGTGGCATGACCCAGCGGGCATCCGCCAGCTGGCCTCGATCGCCGTGGCGCCGCGCGCTGGCTCCGTGCTCGACCTCGATCCTGGCGTCGAGGAGATCGCCATGGATGTCGTCGATGTCTCCAGCACCGAGATCCGGCGCCGCGTTGCGGCCGGCGAGCCCATCGACGGCCTCGTTTCTCGCCGCGTGGCCGCACTGATCGCGGAGCTCGGCCTCTATCG
>CAINDT010000185.1 GCA_903847495.1 uncultured Actinomycetes bacterium | reverse complement strand
GTGTGCTGCGCGTGGTTCAGGGGTCGCTGTGGATCGGGTTCGTCAAGCCAAGCTGCGCTCGGCTTGAGCAGCAACGTCGTCGGCGTCGCCCAGGATCGGTGGTCTCCCGTGGGGGTGGATCGGGCGACTTTCGAGACCGCCGCCTTCAACCGCTCGGCCACCTCTCCGCGCGGGGGAAGCCTAGCGTGGACGTGCGTTCGAATGCGGCCCAGTAGCGAGGCTCGCATGCTGTAGCAGATCTGCTACGTTAGCCGCGTGAACGTGATTCCCCAGCGCGAGCTCCGCAACAACGTTTCCGACGTCCTTCGTCGTGCTGAAGCAGGCGAGAATTTCGAGATCACGGTCGACGGGCGACCCGTCGCACGTCTGACGGGCATCGTTGGTCGCAGGCGCTTCGTCCCTGCGGCCGACTTCATGCGCCTATTCGATATCGCTGGTCCGAAGGACACCACATTTTTTGACGACATCCATGAAGGTATCGATGACGATCTTCACGACCCGTACGAGGCGCGCGCATGAAGGTCCTAGTTGATACGTCGGTGGTGATCGATCCCGAAGGAGCGGAGTGGCCAGAAGACGCGGAACTCGCCATCTCGACCATCACGGTGGCCGAACTTGGCTTCGGCGTCGTCAAGGCTGGCGACCCGGTGCTGCGAGCTCGACGGACGTTGCGCCTCCAACGTGTCCGGTCTTCGTTCGAAGTGCTCCCAGTCGACGAGTCGGTGGCCGAGGCATACGTCACGGCAGCAACCGCTCTGTACGTCGACGGCCGCAATCCACGACCTCGTAACTTCGATCTCCTGATCGCGGCCACCGCGATGGCGAATGAGATCCCGCTCTACACGCGCAACTTCAAGGATGTCGCGACGCTGCGTCACCTCGTCGATATCCGCCCAGTCTGAGCGGAAGCCGCACTCGATACTCTTGTGATCCCGCACGATGCCGTAGCAAGCGCAGTCACACTTCGCCCATGCGCCTTGCCGACGGCAGATACCTCCCGGTCGAACGGGCCACGATGCACGCCACGACGGGTTCGGGCCCGGGCGGTCAGCACCGCAATCGCTCGCACACGCGGGTCGAGTTGCGCCTACCGCTGGCGATGATGGGGCTCACGCCCGCAGAGCTCGATCGCATCCGCAATCTCTTGCACCAGCGGATCATCGATGACGCGCTGGTGGTGCGGGCGGGGGAGCAGCGCTCGCAGCATCAGAACCGCGTCGCCGCGGAGGAGCGGATGGTGAAGCTGATCGACGGCGCGCTGCGCCGCGACCCGCACCGCATCTCGACGCGGCCGACGAAGGGCAGCCAAGAGCGCCGCCTGCAAGAGAAGCAGCGCCAGGCCAAGCGCAAGCAGGAGCGGCGGGTCTCGTTCGACGACTGATGCGGCGCGCCTGAGCGCCCATATTCGCTCGGCGGCTACACTCCCGCCCGTGAGCGCGTCTAACCCCATCCGCCAGCGCGGCCCGATCGACCTGCCGAAGGTCGAGCAGGCTGCTGCTGATCTGCTGAGCGGTCTCGGCTACGACCTGAGCGACGAGTCGCTGGCATCGACGCCGAAGCGCGTCGCGCGGATGTACGAAGAGATCCTCACGGCTACGCCGTTCGAGTCGACGACGTTTCCGAACGACGGCGAGTACGACGAGCTGGTCGTCGTGCGCGACATTCCCTTCCACTCGCTCTGCGAGCACCACCTGCTGCCGTTCACCGGCGTCGCGCACGTGGGGTACATCCCTGGGCCGCGCATCGTCGGGCTGTCGAAGCTGGCGCGCGTTGTCGATCTCTACTCGCGCGAGCTGCAGGTGCAGGAGCGCATGACGGCGCAGGTCGCCAACTGGGTCGAGGAGACCCTGCAGCCGCGTGGCGTTGGCGTCGTGCTCGAGGCCGAGCACCTCTGCATGACGGTGCGTGGTGTGCGCGCGCCAGGCTCGCGCACGACCACGTCGGCCGTGCGCGGCATGCTGCGGCACGACCCGCGCACCCGCGCCGAGTTCTTCGCGCTCGTCGGCGCCTCGACCGGCGTCTAGGTCGATGGCGATCCGTCGCGCCTGGCTCTGGGTCGCCGCGGCCGTCCTCGCCGACATCATCCTGCGGCTGCGCTTCCTGAACGTCCCGCTGAACGTGGACGAGGCAGGTTATGGCGCCGTCACGCGTACGTGGGCGCGCGGCTTCGCGCTCTACGGCGATGTGGCGTGGGTCGATCGACCGCAGGGGTTGCTCGGCCTGTACCGGGTGGCGCTGTGGTTCGGCGATGAGTGGGCGATCCGCATGCTCGCGCTCTTGGCCGGTGTCGCGCTCGTGATCTCCCTGGCCGTGATCGCGTGGACGATTGGCGGGCCGCGCGCCGCCGTGATCACCGCGTGGCTGATGGCCGTGATCGGGCCCGCGCCGCACATCGAGGGCTTCACCGCGAACGGCGAGCTGCTCGGCGGTGCTGTCGCCGCCATTGCGATTGCGATTGCCTTCCGCTGGAGTGAGTGGCCCCGCCTCTGGCTGCTGCTGATCGCGGGTGTTGTTACGGGGCTCGCGCCGCTCGTCAAGCAATCCGCCTTCGACGGCGTGATCGTCGTCGGCGTGCTCGTTCTGGTCGTCGCCTACCGGGAACGCGATTGGGCCGCCGGCCTCGGACGCCTCGTGATCGTCGGCGTCGGCATCGCGATCCCGTGGACGCTCGCGCTCATCGCCGCGGCGTTCTCGTCGCCCGGCGTGAGCGGCTGGTGGTTCGCGATCTACGGCTACCGCGCCCAGACGGAATCCCTCATCTCCGGCGACATCGGCTTTCGCGCCAACCTGTTCGTCAATTCGATCCCGTGGATGCTGGTGGACGCCGCCGTACTGATCCTGCTCGGCATCATCGGTCTGCTCGCGATGCGGCGCGAGCGCTGCCTGCTCGTCCCGCTCGTCTGGCTCGGCGCGTGCTCACTCGGCTTCCTGATCGGCGGGCTCTACCACCCGCACTACTGGGTCCAGCTGCTGCCGCCGTTTGCGCTATTCGCGGGCATCGGTGGCATTTGGCTGTGGGAGAACACCACGCCGCGCGTTGGCTTCGTCGTGATTACGGTCGCCGCCGCGATACCCGTCTTCGCTGCGCTGCCGGTCTACCTCGCGTCGAGCCCGGAGGTCGCCAGCGCCCGCTCGACGAACGATCCGCGCGTGATCAGCGCGATCACCGTCGGCAACGAGATCGCGCGCCGCACGGGCGACGACGACCGCATCCAGGTGCTGTGGGCCAATGCTGCGATCTACTGGTACGCCGACCGCATCCCGGCCACGCGCTACCTCTGGTATCGCAACATCGAGCGGATCCCCGGCGGACGGCAGGGCGTCGTCGACGCGTTCACCGGTGACACGCCGCCGACGGTCGCCGTCGGCTACCAGCCCGTCGAGGCGCTCGACATCGACGGCGCGATTCAGTCGGTGCTCGACGAGCGCTACACGGCCAGCGAGGTCGACGGCCAGCCCGTCTGGCAGGTCAAACCGTAACGATCAGTGCCCGAGGAACGGGCGGATGATCGCCATCCGCTTCGCCGTCTCCTTGGCGCCCGCGTCCTCGATCTTGTCCGACTTGCCCATGATCCCGACGATCGCTCGGCTGGCAATCCAGCGCAGCGGCTCGGGCTCCCAGTTGCGCACGGGGTGATTGACCCACGGCATCGAGGTGAGGTCGGAGTCGCGGCGCAGGATCAGGTCCGTCAGCGTGCGGCCCGACAGGCTCGTCGCGGCGACGCCATGGCCGGAGTAGCCGCCCGCGAAGCCAAGCCCGGTCGTCGGGTCGTACGACACGCTCATCGACCAGTCGCGCGGCACGCCGAGTGCACCGCCCCAGTGGTGCGTGATCTGCGCGCCGCGTGCCGCGGGGAACGAGGCATAGAGCGTGTTGATCAGGCGCTGGCGGACGGGTTCGTTCTGCTCGAATTTCTCGTCGATCGGCGAGCCGAGGGCGTACGGCGCGCCGCGGCCGCCGATCGCGATGCGGTCGTCGGTCGTGCGCTGCGCGTAGAAGAAGAGGTGGTGCGCGTCAGAGATGGTCTCGAGACCGTTCCAGCCGAGCTCGTCCCACACGGTCTTCGGCAGCGGCTCCGTCGCGATCATCAGCGAGTAGAGCGGTAGGTAGGCACGCGACTGGTTGGCGAACTGCACCGTGAAGGCCTCGGTCGCGCGGATCACATGATCCGCCTTGATGACGCCGTGCTCCGTGACGACGCGGCCGGGCTCGATGAACGCGGCGGCGGTCTGCTCGTAGATGACGCCGCCCTTGCGCTCGACGGCATCGGCGAGGCCACGGGCCAGACGCGCCGGGTTGACGCGTGCGCCATGCGGGGTGAAGTAACCGATGCGCGCATCGGGGATGTGGACGCGCTCGAGCACCTGCTCGCGGCTGAGGGCCATCACGTCCTGCTCGCCCCAGCCCCACTGGCGATCGTGGTCGACGTGGGCGCGGATGCGCGCCTCTTGTGCCTCGTTGCGCGCGACGCTGAGGATGCCGCCCTTGGCGAAGCCGCAGTCGATTCCTTCGGCGGCGGCGCGCTCGCCGATCCAGTCGACGGACTCCCACGTGGCGCGCTCGGCGCGACGCACGGCGTCATCGCCGCTCGTCTTGGCCCACTCGCTGTGCACGCCCGCGATGCCGGCCGAGATCCAGCCGCCGTTGCGGCCCGACGCGCCGAAGCCCGCGACCTGGCGCTCGATCACGCGCACGCGCAGCGACGGCTCGGCGTCGAGTAGGCAGTACGCGGTCCACAGGCCCGTCATGCCAGCACCGACGATCGCGACGTCGCAGTCGGTATCGCCCTGCAGTGCGGGACGCGGCGTGATCGTCCCCGGCAGGGTGTCCCACCAGAGGCTGCGATCGCGGATGTGCCGCTCGCTGAAGGTCACGGCGTGGGCACCTTCGCGACCAGCGCAGCCGACTTTGCGATCATCTCCCGCTCGTGGTCGTGGAGATC
>CAINDT010000184.1 GCA_903847495.1 uncultured Actinomycetes bacterium | reverse complement strand
GTCAGCGACCAGTGCATCGGCCGCAGCCAGGACGTCAGGTCGCGCACCACCCGCCAGCGTGGGATCACCCATGGACGCGCGCCCGTCTGCCACGGCGAGATCGGACAGCGTCTGCACATCGCCGCCGAAAATGCGTGCCTGCTCGGTGATGCGATACCCCACGCTCTCCGGCCCCAGCGCGCCGTCGGGGTGAATGATCGTGCCACCACCGAGCGCGACGGACACGACGTCGGGCATACGAAAGTTCGTCTGCACGCCGCCGAGCTCGACCCCGAAAGCCGACTCGCGCGGAAAGCCACCGCTGATCGCACCAACGTCGGTGCTCGTGCCACCGACGTCGATCACCAACGCGTCCGTCAGACCGGTCAGTACGCCGGCACCGCGAATCGAGTTCGACGCGCCACCACCGATCGTGAGGACCGGCAGCTCGCGCGCCTGATCGATCGACATCAGGGTGCCGTCGTTCTGCGTGAGAAACGGTGTGGCGCTGAGCCCACAGGCGGCAAGCGCCTGCTCAAACCCGTCGATGACGCGGCGTGCCACGCCACCGAGTGCGGCGTTGAGGATCGCGGCGTTCTCGCGCTCGAGCAGGCCAACGCCGCCGACGAGGTGTCCGAGCGAGATACCGACACCATCGCCGAGCTCGGCCCGTACAACTTCGGCCGCCTCGAGCTCCTGCGAGGGATCCTGCATCGAGAACACGCCGCTGATCGCCACTGCATCGATCGAACCACATGCTGCGAGCACGCGCTGTAGCTCGTCGTGATCGATCGCGTGCGTGCGGCCATCGATCTCGACGCCACCGGCCACGATGCCGCCACCGCCGTCGATCGCGGCACGCAGATCGTCGGGCCAGTCCGCAAACGGCGGCACCGACAGCGTGGCGGGGGCGGCGAGGCGCAGCACCGCCACACGACCGAGCTCGCGACGCCGCAGGATCGCGTTGAGCGCATGCGTGGTGCCGAGCGCTGCCATACCCACGGCGCTGCGATCGTCGGGTGCGACCGCGGCCAGCGCCGCAGCAATGCCGTCGAGTGGATCCGCGGTCGTGGGCGTCTTGCAGCGCGCAAGCAGCGCGTTGTCAGGCCCGAGCAGCACCGCATCGGTATTGGTGCCACCAACGTCGATGCCGATGCGGAGGTCGGTCATGGTGCTCCCTCCTCGACGGGGCGCCAAGGACCGGGATAGCCGAACCGCTCGGGCCCGGCGACCTCGAGTCCGCGGTGCGTGCGCCAGATTGGTGCGCACGGGATGCCCACGATCGCCACGCGCTGCCCGTAGCGCACGCGCTCGGTCGGCACCGCGCGCCCCGTGCCGGCATCGAGGATGGTGATCAGGTCGGGCGTCGATGCCAGCACGCGGTCGCCCTCCATCGCGATCAGATTCTCGTTCTGCACCTGGATGGCAAGCGAGCGCCCTCCATCGACTCCCGTGCCCTCGAGTCGCACGACACCACGGGCAAAGCCCCCCGACGTAAGCCGCTCCACATCGACGACCTTGCCCGTCGCGATGCGCACGCCGCCCGTCGCCTCGAGCACGCCATCGACGCCGCCCTGCTCGAGCGCCATGCCGATGCGCAGCGCGAGCGACACCGTGCCGTGGATCGTCGACGTCTTCACGACCTCACCGGCCATCGGGTGGTCGGCGCCAGCGCAGACGCCGCCCGACTCGATCACGAACTGGCGCGCAGCCTCTTCCAACCCGTGCGCATCCGCCGGTGTGACGGTCACCACCCGGCCGCGCTCATCGGCGAAGAAGCCCGGCGACGGCGGCACCTCCAGCAGGTGCATCGAGCACATGTCGCCTTCGGGGAACGCTCGCCCCATGCCGTCGGCATCCACCATCGGCAATCCAAGACGCGCACACCACGAGACCAGCTGCACGCCGTTTCCCCCACCGATCTCTGATGGCATCAACGCATCGACCTTGCGGCCAAACCACGCCTCGGCGGCCTCACACAGCAATCGGCCTTCATCACCCGAGTCGAACTTCTCGATGCAGACCGTCGGTGCGCCCCAGCCCCCCACGGGGAGCACCAGCGCATCGTCCGGGAGGTCCGCAGCCGCGATCACTGGCACCGCGCCGCATTCGGCCAGCGCCTCGCGTGCGATCAGCGTCGGCACGTAGATGTCGCCACCACCACCCGTGCCGAGAATTGCACAGCCCTCGGCGTAGAGCGAGATGACGTCGAGGTCCAGCAGCACCGAACGATTCTCGCACAGCGGCGGCGGTACTGATCACTCGGTCAGCACACACGTCCTGACCAAGCGATTAGACTAATCAGCACCCTGAGGGAGGGGTCCATGGAGAGGGAGGGTTCGATGCGCAAGATCATCCTCGGAGCACTGCTACTGCTCACGATGGCCGTGCTGGCTGCCTGCGGCGGCGGCGCGTCCACGACACCCGGCGGTGGCGGAGGTGGCGGCGATAGCGCCGCAACCGGTGACGCGCCAATCAAGGAAGGCGGCATCTTCCGGATGGGTACGACGTCGTACCCCGATTCGATCAACCCGTTCGTGGGCTTCTCGGCGCTGTCGTACATCATCTGGACCGAGACCTATCCGACCCTCGTCCAGTACGACGCCGACTACAAGATCATCGGCGACTGGGCCGATTCCTGGGAGACCTCGGCCGATGGCAAGGTCTGGACCTTCAAGCTTGCCCCGAACGGCAAGTGGTCTGACGGCAAGCCGATGACCGCGGCCGACGCGGCCTTTACCGGCAACTTGATCATCAAGTACGCCGATGGCCCCGCGGCCATGCTCGCACCGTTCCTGGCCCACGCCACGAAGCTCGAGGCCCCCGACGACTCGACCGTCGTGATCACCTACGACAAGGCCGTCGCGAACGTCCTGCCACAGCTGCAGCAGTTCTTCATCCTGCCCCAGCACGTGGTCGAGCCGATCGTCGGCGACAAGGGCAAGGGCCTCAAGAAGTGGGATCCCACCGGCGACGGCCCGCAGGTCGGCGGCGGCTCGTTCTTCATCGAGAAGTTCGAGAAGAAGGGCACCACGATCCTCACCAAGAACCCGGGCTACTACCGCACGGCACCGCACGTCGATGCGGTCGGCATCACCGTATATCAGAACGCCGACGCGATGCTGGCGGCCCTCAAGGGCGGGCAGCTCGACTCGGCCGACACCGTGCCGCCGACCCTGGCGAAGCAGTGGTCGGAGGAGCCCAACTTCACGCTCCAGATCGGCGACTCGTCGTTCATCTACGACATCCCGATCAACTCGAACAAGAACAAGAAGGATCACAAGGAGCTGCTCGACCCCAAGGTCAAGCAGGCCCTCAACGTGGCCGTCGATCGCCAGCAGATCATCGACACCGTGCTCGCCGGCTACGGCGTGCCGTCGGCAACGCTGCTGACGCCCCTCTCGGCGCCGTACATGAACACCGACATCAAGCCGCCCGCGTACGACATCGCAGCGGCGAACAAGATGCTCGATGACGCCGGCTACAAGCGCGGCGCTGACGGCATCCGCGTCGGTCCCGACGGCTCCAAGTTCGAGTGGGAGGTGATCACCCCCGAGAACGTCGAGGGCATTGATCGCCTCTTCGAGATCCTCAAGACCTCGTGGGCCGAGCTCGGCATCACGATCACGGCGAAGAAGCTCGACTCCACCGCGGCCTTCGAGGCAATCGGTGCGCCGGACTGGAAGTACGAGGACTTCGACATGGCGATCTGGGACTGGGTCGGCTACATCGATCCGGACTTCATGCTCTCCGTCGTCCTGTGCAACCAGCTTGGTGGCTGGAGCGATACGGGCTACTGCAACCCGGCCTACGACAAGCTCTACGCGGAGCAGGGCACCACGCTGGACACAGACAAGCGCAAGGACATCGTCTGGGAGATGCAGGACATCCTCAACACGGATCTCCCCTACCTCTGGGTTGCCCAGAAGCAGTCGATCTCGGCCTACTCGAAGAACTGGGGCGGGCTCAGCGAGCCCTTCCTGATCGGCATGTCCAAGATCCCGTGGGACACCATCCACCAGAACGGCTGATGACGCCCGGCCTGCCCGCATCCAAGGAACGCTAGATGCGGGCAGGCTGGTCGTACGTCGGACGTCGCGCGCTGTTTGCGCTGATCACGATCTTCGTCGCGATCAGCCTCAACTTCGTGCTGTTCCGCCTCGCGCCCGGTGATCGCACCTCCGCCCTGCGCTGCCAGGGCTGCACGGAGGAGTTCAAGCAGAACCTCCGGAAGGAATACGGGCTCGACAAGTCGATCCCCGCGCAGTACGTGATCTACCTCAAGCAGACGGCCACTGGCGACTTCGGCCGCTCGTTCGTGACCGAGCAGCCGGTCATCGACGAACTCTGGGAGCCGATCAAGAACACCGTGCCGATGATCCTGCTCGGCACGGTGCTTGCGATCACGCTGGGCGTCGCGACCGGCGTGCTCGCGGCGTGGAGACGCGGGACGCTGTCAGACAAGGGGGTCGTCTGGGGCGGCCTCCTCTTCTACAGCCTGCCCACGCAATGGCTGGCGTTGATGCTGATCCTCTACCTCGCCGGGCCGTTGGGCCTACCGACCAGCGACATCGCCGATCCGTACCTCGCCTACAACAATCCGGGTGCGTGGAACGAGTTCGTCGATCGCCTCAAGCACATGATCCTGCCCGCGGCGACCATCGGTCTCGTGCTGTTCGGCGAGTACACGCTGATCGTGCGCTCCTCCATGCTCGAGGCGCTCGGCGAGGACTACATCCTCACGGCGCGCGCGAAGGGCCTCTCCAACTGGGAGATCGTGCGCAAGCACGCCCTGCGTAACTCGATGCTCCCGATCGTCACGCTGATCTTCCTCTCGCTGGGCTTCATCCTCGGCGGCGCGATCCTAATCGAGACGGTCTTCAACTATCCCGGCATCGGCCTGCAGATCTACGAGAGCGTCGGCAATCGCGACTACCCGATGCTGCAAGGCGCCTTCCTGCTGCTCACGCTGATCGTGATCATCATGAACTTCATTGCCGATCTCCTGTACTTCAAACTCGACCCGCGGGTGACCGAGTGAGCTTCGTCGACCCGCCCCAGACCGCGCTGCCCGACGTTGTGCGCCCGCCGTCGCGCCTGCGGGCCACGCTGTCGTTCCTGCGCCACCACCCGCAGGCCGTCGTGGGCGCGATCATCCTGCTGGCCTTTGTCTTCATTGCACTGTTCGGCCCCTACCTCGCGCCCTACGGTGAGCGTCAGCAGGTCGGCCCGATCTTCGGCACGCCTTCGAGCGCGCACCCCCTCGGACTCGACGATGGTGGCATCGACATGCTGTCGCTGCTCATCTACGGCGCCCGCGTGACGCTCATCGTCGGCTTCGCCGGCGCCGTGGTCGCGATGATCGTGGGCGGTGCCATCGGGATCATCGCGGGCTACTTCGGCGGCAAGACCGACAACGCGCTGATGCGCATCACCGACTACTTCCTCGTGATCCCCGACCTCGTCCTGATGATCGTGATCGCGTCGATCTGGGGGCGCAGCCTCCGCAACATCATCATCATCATCGGCCTGATCTACTGGACCTTCATGGCGCGGCTGATCCGCGCGCAAGTCAAAGTCGTGCGCGAGCGCGCCTACGTGAAGCGCGCGCAGGCCCTCGGCGCCTCGCACACGCGCATCATCTTCAAGCACGTGATCCCGCAGATCATGCCGCTGCTGCTTGCGCAGACGGTGCTCATGGTCGCGCTGGCGATCTTCCTCGAGACTGCCATCTCGTTCCTCGGCCTCGGCGATCCGAGCGTGACGAGCTGGGGCAAGATGATCGAGAACGCGTTCTCGCGCAGCGCGATCTCGTACGGCGCCTGGTGGGCGATCGTGCCGCCTGGTATCGCCGTGGCCCTGGTGATCATGGCGTTCAACATGCTCGGCACGGCGGTCGAGGACTCGCTCAACCCCCGTCTCAAGGTCAGCCACCTGTCACGCCGCCACTTCCGCCTTCGCCCCCTGCCGGACAAGGAGGACCGCTCGTGAGCGTGCTCGCAGTCGAGGATCTCCACGTCTGGTTCGAGCTGCCGGACGACAAGGAGCTGCACGCCGTGCAGGGCATCAGCTTCGGTCTCGAACGCGGCGAGCGCATGGGCCTCGTCGGCGAGTCCGGCTGTGGCAAGACCACCGCCATCCTCGCGATGATGGGGCTGCTGCCGCCCAACGCCAGCGCGGCCGGCCGCATCCTGCTCGACGGCGAGGACATCCTCGCGGGCGGAGACGCGACGATGCGCCCGCACCGCTGGAACGACATCGCGATGGTCTTCCAGGGCGCGATGAACGCCTTCGACCCGGTCAAGACCATCGGCTCGCAGATCCAGGAGCCGATCGAGACCGCCGGCCTCGCCAAGGGCAAGGCCGCGCGCGCTCGTACCGCCGAGCTCCTGGAGCTCGTCGGCATCAGTGGTGAGCGCCAAGACCGCTTCCCGCACGAGTTCTCCGGCGGCATGCGCCAACGCGCCGCGATCGCGATGGCGCTGGCGTGTCAGCCCAAGGTGCTGCTCGCCGACGAGCCCACCACCGCACTCGACGTGATGGTGCAGGCGCAGATTCTCGAGCTACTCGTGCGCCTGACCGACGAGCTCGGCCTCGCGCTGATCATGGTCACCCACGACCTACCGCTCGTCTCCCAGATCTGCCAGCGCGCGGCCGTCATGTATGCCGGCCACATCACCGAGCTCGGCACCACGACCGAGCTATACCACCACCCGCTGCATCCGTACACGCGCATGCTGTTTGGCGCCACGCCCGATCTGCTGGCCCAGCGCGAGGTCATCTCGATCCCAGGTACGCCGCCACGCCTCGACGAGGAGATCGTGGGCTGCCCGTTCCGCCCGCGCTGCGACTCGGCAGTCGACGCCTGTGCTCTCGCCTATCCCCCCACCCGCACCGCCGAGCCCGGCCATCGCGGCGCGTGCTTCGTGGAGGCCC
>CAINDT010000183.1 GCA_903847495.1 uncultured Actinomycetes bacterium | reverse complement strand
TCTACATCGCCCTCGGCTTCGCCCTCGCCTCGCAGCTGCCGTGGCTCGATGACCTCGATGCCGAACCGGCCGTGCGTCGACTCCACCGCGCCCTGGCGATACCAGCAGTGCCCAAACCGCTGCCACCGACGACCTATCGGACACCGACCGAGACGCCCTTCAACACGGGCAATCCGCGCCTCGACGGGCTGCTCGACGCCACCATCTCGTGCATCGGTGAGAAGGGCTACGCCGCCTCGACGCTCACGCAGATCTGCCGACGCGCCAACGTCAGCCAAGGGTTCGTGTTCTCCCGCTACGCCACGAAACTCGACCTCTTCATCGCCGCGACCGAGCAGCTGCAGCCGAAGGGCATGGAACAGACGCACGCCTTCGTCGCCGAGGTCGCCGAACAGCACGGCGCCGCAATCGGCGAGGCCGTCACCTGGCGCGAGTACCAGACGCCCGCACTCGCCACGCAGCGCAGCGTGGTGCTCGAGACTCTGCGCCTCTCCCGCTACGACGAGCGTATGCGCGAGCTGCTCCACCCGAAGCAGGTCGCGTTCCTCACCCGCCTCGTCACCGGCAGCCGCGGTGCCAAGCGGGCGGCGCTGCTCGGCGAGGCCCACATGGACTACGCCCTCGGCCACGGGATCATGATCCCGTGTGACCTGCTGCCGAAGCTCTGGCAGCTGCCGTTCGACTGCGTCACCGTGCCGCTGATCGCGTCCGATCCGCTCGCGGCACGTCGTCTGACGTCCACGTAGGATAAGACGCAGACGGGGCGGGATCCTCAGACCCCGCCCCGCTCCTGCGCTACGAGGCCTTGACCTCTTCGCCCGCGTCGATGACGGCCTTGTAGTTCGGCAGCGGCGCCTCGAACCACGTGCGCGGCGCCTCCCACGCGGTGGGATCGTCGATCGAGAAGGCCTTCACGAGCTCCTTGTCTTGGATCAGCTCCTGGACGTCCTTCTGCTGCGCGGACGCGTACTGGAAGTAGTCGGTCAGCGCAGCACCCGCCGCCGGCGTGTTCGCCGACGCCATCGCCAGCGATGCGCGGCCCGGCTGCTTCGTCGCGGCGTTGAGGACCATGCCGCAGACCCACGCGAGACGACCCTCGCTCGGCCACATGTACTGAATGTTGCGGCCCTTCATCTTCGGATGGTTCTTGATCTTCCAGTAGCCGTCAGGCCACACGTACGTCGCGAGCAGGTTGCCGTTGACGAAGTCGTTGACCGTGTCGGTCTGCGACGTCCAGTAGTTGCGCAGGTTCGGCTTCCACTTGAGCGCCGTCTCCTTCGCCGCCGCGATCTGCGCGTCGTCGAGGACGTTCGGATTCACCGCGCCCTCGTTCATCATGTGCGAGATGCAGATGATCGCCGACGGGTCGGAGAAGAAGGACATCTTGCCCTTGTACGCGTCGTCGAGGTAGATCTTCCAGGACTCCTCGCCACCGATAGAGTCGAAGTTGACGACGTCGGCGTCGTACGCAACCGACGAGAAGCCCACGTCGAACGGCATGTGGTAGTAGGCGCCGTCGACCATGCCGCCCTTCTTGACGTCCTCGGGGATGCCGTCCCAGTCGGGCAGCAGGTTGAGGTCGAGCGGCTGGATCAGACCCGCGGCCTTCCACTGCGGCACCCAGGCCACGCACGGATGCATGACGTCGGGCGAGTAGCCCGAGGCGACCTTCGACAGCGCCTGCGAGTCGTCTTCGAGGAAGGTGAACTTCAGCGGCGACTCGGTGCCGTACTCGCTGGCCTCGTAGTCGGCCCACATCCACGGCGCGCCATCGCCCTCCGTGTCGTCGTAGCCGGCCCACGTGAAGATCTCGATCGTGCCGCCCGGCTCGGTCGCCGGATCGAACACGCCCTGGGCGCCGGCTGCCGCGGTCGAGCCGGCATCGTCACCGCCGCCTGCACTCGACGAGTCAGAACTCGAGCTACCGCCACAGGCCGCAAGGAACGCCGCCAGGCTGGTCCCGCCGGTCAGGGCCAGAAAGCCCTTGCGATTGATGTTCAGGTCCACGTCCGCCTCCACATTGGTGTGACCCAAAGTGTGACGCACGAACTACGAGGGCGCCACCCCGTCATCCACGGACGCAGCGGTCGTGGCCTTGCCGTCGGGAATCGACCGCTTGTTCCCCTCGAGATCGAGGTCCGGGATGATCCGGTCCAAGAAGCCGGGCAGCGACCAGGTGCGGCGACCGAACAGCACGAGCATGGCTGGCGCCAGGAAGAGCACGAGGAACGCAGCCAGGGCAACGGCAACCGTGAGTCCGACGCCGAACTGCTTGATGATCGGATCGTCGATCAGGATGAAGCTGCCGAAGACGCTCATCATGATCAGCGCCGCTGCGAACACGACGCGCGCGCTGACCGCGAGGCCGTGGCGAAGCGCCTCCTCGTGGCTCATGCCCTTGGCGTGGAACCCCTGCACGGTGCTGATGAAGAACACCTCGTAGTCCATCGACAGACCGAACAGCGCCGCGAACATCATCAGCGGCACGTAACTGGCGATCGGGACAGTGCCGTACGGCGAGTCGAGGCCGACGAGGTCGAGCCCCCAGCCCCACTGGAAGCACGCGGTCAGCACGCCGAACGACGCCGTCGCCGAGAGCAGATTCGTGATCGATGCCTGCACCGGGATCAGCAGCGAGCGGAACGCCAGCAGGAGCAGCAGGAAGCTGAGGGCGATCACAACGAGGATCACCTTTGGCAGCTTCGAGGTGATCAGCGCGGCGAGATCGACATTGCCGGCGGTCGTCCCGCCGACGTCGGCGACCATGCCCGGTGAGAGCGCCGGCGGGATCGTCTCGTCGCGCAGCTGGCGCACGAGGTCGGCCGTCGCGCGGGCCGCCGGGCGGCTCTTGGCGATCACGCTGAGGATCACCGCGTTGCCCTTGTCGTTGATCATCGGCTGCACCACGCGCTGCACGTCGGCGGGCTTCGCGAGCGCGTCCTGCAGCTTGACGATGCGCGGATCGGTGCCGCGCTCGTCACCACCGGCTTTCGTCATCTCAGCGGTCAACTGGTCCTTCAGGTCGAGAGCCTGCTGCTGTTCTGCCTCGGCGGCAGCCTGTTGCTGCTTCAGCTCGTCGGCCTGCTGCTGCAGCGCGTTGGCCTGCTGCTGCAGGACGGCCTGCTGCTTCTGGAGGCTCGCGGCCTGTGCGCGCAGCGAGGCCGACTCCCGCTCGATCGCGACGGCCTCCGCTGCCACGAGGTCTGCTTTCGCCGCTACCTTCGCGGCGCGCTTGGTGTAGTTCTGCTCCTGCGCGGCCAGCACCGCGGAGCGCTTCTGGATGCGCGCCGCCTGCGCGCTCGCGGCGGCGATGCCCTTCTGCACCGTCGCATCGGCCTCCGTCAGCCGCGCCTGCGCGGTGAGCAGCGCGTTCTGCACTGTTGGACTGATGCCCGGCGTGTTGGCGAGCGCATAGGCGATCTGCTCAAGGTCCGCCTGCAGCGACGCGTGCTTGGCCTCGAGCGTCGCCTGGTTCTTCGTCAGGTTCGCGATCTGCTGATCAAGCACCTTGCGGCGCGCAGCCAGGCGGCGTGCCTCGCGCGTCAACTGGTTCTCCTCGAAGCGGAGCCCCGCCTCGGACGTGCGCACGCCGGCGGCCTCCTTGGCCAGCCGCTTCGACTGCGCCTCGAGCGTGGCGGCCTGCGACTTCAGCTCGTTGGCCTGCTGCTCGAGCTTCGTCTGCTGCGCCTGCAGTGCATTGGCCTGCGCCGTCAGAGTCTTCTGCTGCTCCTCGAGGTCGGCCTGCATGGCCTGGGCCTGGTTGTACTGCTTGGTGTACTCCGCGCTGGCCTTGGCCACAGGATCGAGGGTGACGGCGACGACGAGTGGGCCGTTGTAGCCCGGTCCGAAGCCGTCCGAGATCATGTCGAAGGCCTGCCGTTCGGTGGTCTTGGGCGACGTCGTGCCGATGTCCTCTTGCCCGAGCACGAGCGTGAAGACCGGCACGATCATCAGCGCGAGCAGCACGAGCGCGATCACACACGAACGGATCGGATGATCCACGACCGAGTTCGCCCAATACCCCCACATGCCGAGCTTGGCCGGATCCTTCTTCGGCCGGCCGAGGAACGGCAGCTGACCGCGGTTGATGGAGTCACCGAGCACGGCGAGGATCGCCGGCAGCAGCGTGAGCCCAGCGAGCACAGCGGTGAAGACGCCGACCGCACAGGCGTAGCCGAGCGCGGTGATGAAGGGAATCTGCGCGACCGCGAGCGCCAGCAGCGCGACGATCACCGTGCTGCCGGCGAACAGCACGGCGCCGCCGCTCGTAGCCAGCATCTCGGGGATCGACTGGCGGGCGTGCAGGCCGTGCTCGCGCATCAGCGTGCGGTGCTTGGTGACGAGGAACAGCGCGTAGTCGATGCCCACGCCGAGGCCGATCATCGTGGCCAGTGTCGGACCGATCGACGGGATGCTCGTGAGGTGACCCATCAGGCCGATCAGCGTGGAGCCGACGAGCAGGCCGAACACTGCCGTGAGAATCGGCAGGCCCATCGCGACGAGCGTGGTGAACGTGAAGAGCAGGATGATCATCGCCGCGACGAGACCGATCACCTCGCTCGACTCGGTGCTCTGGACGCCGAGCGTCGAGCCGACGGGCCCGCCGACGTCGACCTTCATCCCGGCCGCACGCCCCTCCTTGACACCGACGTCGTAGACGCTCTGCGCCGTCGCCTCGCTGAGCGTGCCGCTGCTCACGTCGAGCAGCACGGGGATGAAGGCGTAGTGACCGTCCTTGCTGACGAGCCCAGCCGCCGCGTTCTCGAACGGGTTCGTCACCGAGTAGACGTGCTTCACCTTCTTCAGCGCGTTGTACGTGTCGGTGATCGCCTGCTGGTTCTTGCCACCGTCCTGCACCTTGCCCTCGGCGTAGAAGACGACCGGACTGCTGCCGTTCTCCTGCGGCGGGAAGTACTTCGTGAGCAGATCCGTCGCCGCCTGACTGCCGGTACCCGGCAGCGAGAGGTCGTTGTTGGTGAGCGCGCCAACCCGTCCGATCACGATCGAGCCAGCGATGATCGCGGCAATCCACAGGATGATCACGAGCCAGCGGTAGCGGACGCAGACGTGTCCGAGGCCATGAAGCATGCGGCCTAGCACTGCGCGCTCATCCTGCTCACGATCTCTCCCGACCCCTCACGCGCGTCGGTGCACGCGTGCGCGGCAGTCTACCCCGATCCCTTGCCTGCCCCGGGGCATGCGGAGCGCCCGGGCTATGCCGCGCCGAGACCAGCTTCGCGAAGCGCATCCGCGAAGGGGGCGGCGAGGCCGATCGTGAACGGGCCGAAGATGCCGTAGACGGCCGAGGCCTCGTCGTACCGCATCTCGTAGACAATGTCCTTGATGGCCTTGGGATCCTCGGCGAAGAGCGTGACCTGCCACTCCCAGTCCGACAGCCCCGTCGCGGCGGTGATCATCTGCGAGACGCGCCCGGCGAAGGTCGAGCCGAGCCGGCCGTGCCCGCCCATCAGGCGGCGACGCTCGTCGAAGTCCTGCGCGTACCAGTTGGCGCCGACCTCGCGACTCTTGCTCATCGGATAGATGCAGACGAGGCGCGTGTCGGGCAGGTTGCGCGGGTGCAGGCGCCCCTCGCGCAGTTGCTCGACGTTCGGATTGTCCGGATTGATGTACTCGCTCGCCTCGGTGATCGAGACCATGCTCTTCTCTGGCACCTCGATCAGCACCTCGCCGAGCGGCGTGCGCATCAGATCGCGATGGAGACGATGCACGCGTGCCAGGTCCGGGTGCACGAGGATCAGGCCGAAATCGGCGCCGGCTCCCACCACGCTGAAGCTGATGACCTGGGCGTCTTGCTCGGCGGCGAAGTCGTCGACGAGCGTCTGCGCCGCAGCGAGGTCGAGCTCGTCGGTGCGGTCGCCCGCGATCGCAAACACGAGGTGCAGGACAGCCCACCCCTCGGAGGGCATGGCGGGGGAATCGGCGATGCGCGGCATGGCTGGAGGGTAGCGAGGGTCGCTGCGCCCCGGCGACTACTGTCCGAGCAGCTTCTTCATTTCGGCGATCTCGGCAGTCTGCGACTGATCGATCGCCTCGGACAGCTTCTGCACGCGAGCGTCGTCACCGCGGTCGGCGATGTGCGAGGCCATCATCAGGGCGCCCTCGTGGTGCGCGATCATCCCCTCGAGCCAGAGTCGGTCGAAGGCGGGTCCCTTCGCGTTCTCGAGCGCGGTCATGGCGGCGGCGGACATCATGCCCATTCCGTCGTGGTCCATCATCTGGCCGCTGACTGGGTCGGCGCCCCACGCCTTGAGCCAGGCGGTCATGTCGGCGATCTCCGCGGTCTGCGCCGTCTTGATGCGCGTCGCCAGATCCTGCACCGCAGGGCTCGCCTCGTGGGACGGGTCGAGCGCGAGATCCGCCATCACGACGGCCTGCTGATGATGCGGGATCATCTCCTGCGTGAACATCACGTCGGCGTCGCGGCCGGTGCCCATCTGCGCCGGGCTGTGCGTCATGCCGTCGTGCGACATGCCAGAGGTGTCGTGCCCCATCGCGTCATGCAGCGAATCCGTGCCGCAGGCGGCAGCGGTGACACCGACGGCGAGCGTCAGCAGGACAGCGGCGAGCACACGGAGTCGGGTATGCATGCCCTCACCTTACCGGTGCCTGCATGACACGATGGGCCCGGGCCCATGGTGTCATCAGCTCAGGCGCACGGACTGCGCTTCGTCGCGCGCCCATCCACACACAGGCGCGCCGCAACGATGCGCGTTGCGCACGGCAGTCGCATGCGCGACAGACGCATCGCGCTGCGATGCGGAACGACACGCACGCCCTTGTGACGCACGCGCGCGAGCGAGGCTGGACACCATGGGCCCGGGCCCACCTTGTCCTTCCGCGCGCAAGCGCGCGGAAGGCGCGCGGGATCAGACGAGCGGGCGCGGGATCAGACGAGCTGCCGCGCCATCGCGGCAGCCAGCACGCGCGTCGCGTCGAGGCAGACGGCCTCGTCGGAATGCTCGGCTGGGTTGTGGCTGATGCCATTGGGACTGCGGGTGAAGATCATCACGCTCGGCACGTCACTGAGGGCCAGCGTGCCCGCGTCGTGGCCCGCATACGACGGCAGGTCCATCGAGGAGATGCCGAACTCCTGTGCACCGGCGTGGAGATCGGCGATCAGGCCCGGATCGAAGATCGCGGCGTCGTCGGTCGACTTGTGCTCGATCTCGATGTCCGGGAAGCCATCGATGAGTGCCTGCACGACGGCGTCGCGGGTGGCGTTGTCGAGTGCTCGCGTGTCGAGCGTGCCGTACACACGGCCCGGGACGACATTGGTGCCACCGGGCCAGGGCGTGATGCGGCCGATCGTCGCGACGGCGCCGTCGCGGGCCTCGGCCTCGCGCTTGGCGGCCAGCACGAACTCGGCGGCGCGCACGAGCGCATCGCGGCGACCCGCCATCGGCGTGGTGCCGGCATGATTGGCCTCGCCG
>CAINDT010000182.1 GCA_903847495.1 uncultured Actinomycetes bacterium | reverse complement strand
TGGATGGACCAGTTCGACTACCTCTACCGCGAGGAGGAGGACGTCGTCTTCACGATGACGATCCATCCCGACGTGTCGGGCCGCCCGCATGTCGTCGCGATGCACGAGCGCATCATCGAGCACATCAACAAGCACGATGGCGTGCGCTGGGTGACGTTCGACGAGATCGCCGACTGGTACGACGCGAAGCACCCCTTCCAGGGCTGAGTCACGACGCCGACGGCCCCGTCTCCCCGCGCGGGAGGCGGGGCCGTTCGCGTTTGCAGCGGTGCGGCGAGGTCTGGTGGTGACCCCGCACACCGTTTCCGCGCATGGCGCCGCTGGGTTCCGTCCGGATGCGCATTCTGGGGGATTCCCCGCTACGCGGGTGGATCGTACATCCCTACTATTTCAAGCGCCGTCCGACTCTTGAGGAGAGCCGTCATGTCCCGCAGGTCCATCGTCGTAGCGCTGAGCGCCTTGATCGCCAGCTTCGCGCTGCTTGCAGGCACCGCCGCTGCGGATCAAACCGCCTCGACGTCGTCGAAGGCGAAGAAGGCGTTCTCCCAGCCGATTCGGATCTGGACGTCGGTCGGCCCTCGTGCCGGACTCGCGAACGCGACCGTCACGATCACCGACGCGACGGGCAAGGTCGTCGCCCGAGCTCGCACGTCGCGGACGACGGGTTCGGTCAGGATCGACCTGTCGGGCCGCAAGGGCCTGGCGCTGCCGCTCATGGCCCGCACCACCGGCGGCGCGCCGACTGCGCTCCTGCCCTCGGGTAAGACGATCAGCTTCGAGGCGTTCAAGGGGCACCTGGTCGCCCCGATCTTCGGCGTCAGGCATCAGCCGATCACGCTGATGAGCCCGGTGTCGACGGCGGCCGTGCAGATCGCGACGGCGGACACGCGCGCCGCGCACGCCGCGGCGGTCAACAAGGTCACACGCGCGCTCGGGTTCACGGGGCGTGACGCAGCATGGACCATCCGCTGGCGCAACAGCGAGGTCGGCTTCAAGCAGCTGGCGGCGGCGGCACGGCGCGCCGGCGGCTACGACGCGTACATCGAGAAGATCGCCGAGGCGGCGGCGGCGGGGAGGAAGCTCAAGCACCTGCGTCCGCCGTCGGCCGCCGCGAGCGGCGCGATCTCGCAGCGGCTGATCCGCGGCGGCACCCCGCTGGCACGGCAGTCGTCGGCGAGCTCCGGGCCGATGTGCTCGGCGTCCCTGCCGAGCGGTCCGTCGACGTCGCAGACGGTGCTCACGGACGTGGCCGAAATCGGCGTGGGTGCGCTGATGAAGGTCGCTGGCACCCCGTCGTCCGCATCGTCGTCGATCACGGGCATGGCGTTCGCGGCGGCCGGTGTGCCGACGAGCGACTCGGAAGCCGAGGCCGATAACGCGGCGATCTGGAACGAGCTCAACTGCATCCAGGATCAGATCACCTACCTCGAAGCCCAGGTCGGCGGCCTCACGCTGATGACGCTCATGTCGGATGCGAACTCGTGCGACTCGTGGCTTGCCGGCGACAACATCTGGCAGGGCTACAACGACGTCATCGACGGCGGCACGGCGGCGCCGATCGACCCGACCGACAAATCGATCGTGGCTTACATGGACGACTGGGCCGACACCGACTCGGAGTGCGGCGGCAGCATCAACAAGAACCTGTTCACCCCGCTGCCGGGCTACACGACCAGCGGCTGGCAGCAGATGGTGGCCAACACCGTCGGCACGTCGAAGTGGTGGTCGCAGGCGCAGACGCAGACGCTGCAGTCGTTCCTCTCGTACTGGGGCACGGACCTCTACCAGCAGTTCATCCTGCAGAACGAGTACAACAACTACATGGCCAACTACCAGCAGGCGACCAACGATGCCGGTGTCAACCCCAGCAACACCTCCGTCTGCAAGCCGGGGTCGACGGCTTCCACCCAGCACTTCTGCGTGTGGCGCAGCAACATCATGCAGGCGTACCCGCCGGACCTCTACAGCGACGAGCTCGCCGTGGTCAAGAACGGCCTGGCGATGGACTCGATCCCGTTGGGGGCCTTCTCGCCGGCGCCGATCATGAACCCGGCGCCGGCGAACATGGCGTCGTCGACGTCGAAGTTCTACAGCCAGACGCCGGCGAGCGCCCAGAAGGGCGGCGGCATCACGAACGTGAACCCGGGGTGGTTCTTCAACTACTACCTCAACTTCACGCCCTACACCAGCGGCGGCTACGGCAACCAGCTGCGCCTGTTCAACTTCGGCACCACGCCGACGTGCGTGAGCAAGCAGTTGAACCCGTGTCCGGGGCCGACGACGACCACGGAGTCTGCGTCGTTCGCGTGGAACGCGGCCAACTGGTTCAACGCCCTCGGCGTGAACCCGAAGGGCTACGGCAGCGCGGTGCAGACGTACAACAACCCGCAGTCGCTCACCCGCTCGCCCAACAGCGGCCCGAGCACGGGCCTGGTGTGCTCGGATGCCTCCGACATCAACTCGACGAACAACCAGGGCGTCAAGGGTCTCACGGCCCTGTACAACGCGCTCAACCAGGCGCCGAACGGCGGGTCGGGCCCGCTCGATGGCACCGGCTACGGGTCGGGTGACGTGCTGTACATGATCGCCGACGGAAACTCGTACATGACCATCCAGCTCAAGAACATGTACGCCTACCTCACGTGGAACGGCTGCATGGGCAACATGGTGACCGGCTCGTCGCCGCTGCTCACCGAGGTGCCGATCAAGCCGCTGATCGCGACGCTCCTCGCCCGCTCGTGGTGGTCCGGGGCGAGCAAGGCCGCCACGTTCACCCCGAGCAACCCGCAGACGTCCTAGCGGCGACAGCGGTACACGCGGTACGCGAGGGGGCGCCCAGTGGGCGCCCCCTCTGCGTTTCCGGCTGCGCAGTGCCGGGGTCGATAGCAGACGCGCAGTGCGCGGTAGACTCGCCGTACCACAAACAGCGAGGCAGGACATGGGATTCGCGGACGAGTGCATCGAGGCGGCGGGTGAGGTGTGGGGGCGCTGGCTTCATCACCCGTGGACGGAGGCGCTGTTCGCCGGCGAGCTGCGCGACGACCAGTTCCGCTACTGGCTGATCCAGGACCTGCCGTACCTCGGGCAGCAAATGACGGCGCCCGTGTACCCCAAGGTGCCGCCGCACCTGCCCTTCATCGACCTCTCGCGCGAGTACAGCGTGCGTGCGAACACGACGCGCGTGGAGCTCGAGACGCTGGGCGACTTCGGCCCGTTCGCGAAGACGCGCTGGGCCGCTCGTCCCATGCGCGAGGGTGCGATCAACTTCTGGGTGCGCGCCGCCCACGAGGGCTCGTTCGGCGATTTCTGCGCGGCGATCTACGTCTGTTACTCGTTTGCCGGCACCTTCGGCGAGCGCTACGCCCGCGAGCAGCCGCAGAACCTGCCAGAGCTCCAGCGCCTCTGGGTCGAGCAGTGGGTCGATCCGTACTTCATTCGCCTCTACGAGTGCATCCGCGACGGCCTCGACGAGTACGGCGCTGCGGCGACGGACTTCCAGCGCGAGCAGATGCGGTGGCTCTTCCTGCGCGGTACGCAGTGGCAGATCGGCACATTCGACGCCGCGTGGAACGTCTCGGACCCGTGGTTCGGCGAGGGTGAGGAGTCGGGCGTGACGGCCGACGCGCCCTGGCTGCGCGCCGACTGAGCCTCGTTCAGACCTGCTGCGCGCGCGAGGACTTCTCGGGCTGCCAAGGACGCCGGATGCCGAATACGCGCGGCGGCTCAACATCGGTCTCCCAGATCTCCCCGACCTCCGGGAGCGGCGACGAGAGCAGATCGTCGCGGCCGCGCTCGGTGAGGCTCGCCTCGTAGTGAAGTCGCAGCGGCTCGGCCACGAGCAGCAGCCCGGCCAGCGCCGGCGGCGGTCCCTCAAGCGCGAGGTCGTTTTCCTCCAGCAGGCGTGAGATCTCAACGGGCCCAAGCCGGTCGAGCAGCAGGTTGTGCAAACCAGTGGCGGTGATGCGGACGGTGGCCGATGCCTCATCGGCCCAGCCGGCGGCGACGGTGCGCTGCTTCAGATCGGCGTGGACGACGGCGTCGGGGTCGCGCACGATCAACTCCAGAACGGCGGGGCCGTCGACCATTGCGAGGCCCATCGCCACCGTGGTGCCATCATCGGAATCGAGAAAGCGCGTCAGGAACGCGACAAGCTCGGCCTCGAGATCTTCGCCGGTGCGATACGGGCTCATGCGCCCGCTCCGTTCTTGGTTGCCTGCTTGACGGCCGCCTTGGCCTGCGCCCTCGCATGACCGTTCCCGTTCCCATTGCCGTTGGTGGTGTGCCCGGCCCGCGCGGCATCCCATGCGTCGAGGTGCGGCGCCATGTAATCGGTCAGCAACTGATGGAAGTGGTGGAGGCACATCTCCTGCGTGGCGGCGTACCGCCCCTGCCGGTAGACGCTCGAGCGCATGCCCTTCTGCGCGTGCTCGCAGATCTCGTAATCCTCGGTATTGATGAGGTGGCCGAAGTTGATCAGCGCGGCCTGCAGCAGCTTGTCCTGGAAGGACTTCGCCGGCGGGAACCACCACATGAAGCGGGACTCCGAACGCTCCGGACCAAGCGGACTGATCTGGAAGATCAGCAGGCCGTCGGGCATGAAGTTGATCGTCGTCAGCGGGAAGACCCAGTGGAAGTAGTAGCCCACGCGCTCTTCGTCGTTGAGGCCCTCGATCGGCGGCTTGATACGGCGTAGATCCTGC
>CAINDT010000181.1 GCA_903847495.1 uncultured Actinomycetes bacterium | reverse complement strand
TCGATCAGGTTCGGGACCTCGAGGATGCGCGCTGCCGGCGTCTGCTCGAGGTGGGAGAAGTTGCGGCGCTGGCGCTTCGGGCGGGGCTTTGCAGAGGCCACTGGCACTCCTATGGAAGAGAGATGGGCGTAGGCGCACGACGACATGGGCATGTCCGTCGGCGCGAAGGCGCACGGTACCACAAATCCGCAGAGCCATGCAGCACCCATACCGGGGCGGGGCCTTCGGACGCAGGGAACGTACCGCCGTCTGGAGGCCGCGTCCACCGAAATGTCGACATCCGTCCAGAAAGGTGTAGCATCTGTCCGTGCTCACGATTCCTGAAGCAGCGGCCCGTTCCGGACGCGGCGCGGAGACAATCCGCCGCTGGATCCGCGCTGGGCGCCTGCAGGCGCACCGTGCCGACGGACGCCTACTCGTGCACGCGGAGGACCTCGACGCCCTCACCGCTCGCCCCGCCCACGACCTCCCCGCCGGCTGGGGACGCACCACCTGGGGCACGCGCCAACCCGACTGGGTCGCCGAGGTACGTCGAGCCCGCGGCGGCAGACGGCTGCCGGTCTGATGCTCGTTGTCGACCCCACCGTCGTGCTGCCGATGCTGGCTGCCCAACCCGCCTGGACGAGCGCGGGCTCCGACGACCTCGTCGCCCCTCCCCTGCTCTGGTCCGAGTGCCGCTCACTGCTGCACGACCTCGCCCGACGCGGCGTGATCCCGACCGGCGAGGCGCGGCGCATGCGCCGCGCCCTCGACCGCGCTCCGATCACCGAGCTCGGCCATCCCCAGCTCGGCGAGGAGACGTGGCGCATGGCCGACCTGATGAACCATCCGCGTACCGAGGCCGCCGAATACGTCGCGCTGGCCCGCCTCGTCGGCGCGCCCCTCGCCACCCTCGACCGCGATCTTGCCGAACGCGCAGCCGCCGCCTGTCGCGTCGAGGTGCCCAGCTGACGCTGCCCGTTTGCCGCAGCAGGTCTGTGGCGGCGTCACGATCCGCGCGCTCGGACCAGGGCTACGGTCGGTCGCATGAACTCCGCCGTGCTCGTCGCCATCCTCGTCATCCTCCTGCTCCTGCTGCTCGCGGCAGGCTCGATCCGCGTCGTCACCGAGTACGAGCGCGGTGTGCGCTTCCGACTCGGCAAGGTGCGTGCCACGCCGTTTCCGCCCGGGCTGATGCTCAAGTTCCCGATCATCGACCGGCTCGTGAAGGTGTCGCTGCGCATCGTCACGCTGCCGATCCAGAGTCAGGGGATCATCACGCGCGACAACGTCTCGGTAGACATCGCCGCTGTCGCGTACTACCGCGTCGTTGATCCGATCAAGTCGGTTGTGGCGATCGAGGACGTCGAGTCGGCCATCGGCCACATCGCGCAGACGACGCTGCGCAACGTCGTCGGTCAGCACACGCTCGACGAGACGCTGACCGAGACGAACAAGATCAATGGCGACATCGCCGGCATCCTCGATGACATCACCGAGGTCTGGGGCGTCGAGGTGACACTCGTCGAGCTGAAGGACATCCAACTGCCCGACACCATGAAGCGCGCGATGGCCCGCGAGGCCGAGGCCGAGCGCGAGAAGCGCGCCAAGATCATCGCCGCCGAGGGCGAGGCGCTCGCCGCCGGCGAGCTGGCGCACGCCGCCGACGTGATGGCCCAGCATCCGCTCGCGTTGCAGCTACGCAACCTGCAGACGCTCGTCGAGATCTCGGTGGACAAGAACTCGACGGTCATCTTCCCCTCGCCGCTGATGACGACGATCGAGGAGATCGGCGGCTTCCTGTCGCGCGAGACGAAGTCCGCCGAGGGTCTGAACGGCATCATCGAGGCGTTGACGACGGGAAAGCCCTGAGGTGGCTCGGTCCAAAAGGACCGATTCACCTCGAGGTGATCCCGTCGCCTGAGTTGATCAAGCTCGCCAGCAGCGCCTTGGGGATTCCGGGACGTTGCAACCAGGCGACGCGATGGCCTCGAGGTGAATCGGTCGTTTCCGACCGAGCCACCTCGAGGCCTTCGCGTCGTCACGCACCGAGCCACCTCGAGGCCATCGCGTCGTCAAGACGACGAAGGGCCCCGGGTTGCCCCGGGGCCCTTCTCGTGGAACCACAACCGGGCTGAGCCCGGTGCCGAGACTGCTTAGCGCAGCTCGACGGTGGCGCCAGCCTCCTCGAGCTCAGCCTTGAGCTTGTTGGCATCCTCGGCCGGGACGCCCTCCTTGACCATGCCAGGAGCGCCGTCAGCGATGTCCTTGGCCTCCTTGAGACCCAGGCCGGTCGCGGTGCGGATGACCTTGATGACCGGGATCTTCTGCGAGCCGGCGTCGGCGAGGTAGACGTCAATCGACGACTTCTCCTCGGCCGGAGCGGCGTCGCCACCGCCACCGGCGGCGGGAGCGGCGACGGCGACAGCGGCAGCTGCCGAGACGCCGAACTCCTCTTCGAGGGCCTTGACGAGCGTGTTGAGATCGAGGACGGACATGCCCTTGATCTCCTCAATCAGCTGATCAGTGGTGAGAGCCATGATCGTTTCTCCTTAGGGTTGATGAATG
>CAINDT010000180.1 GCA_903847495.1 uncultured Actinomycetes bacterium | reverse complement strand
TCAGGGTGGCGCTGTCGAGGCTGAGGCGTCGGCCATCCTGCTGCAGTCGCTGAACGCCGCGGCCTGCTCGCTGGGTGTCTCCCGCGAGGAGCTGGTCCTCGCTCTCGGGGGTGCCGACGGGATCGATGGCGCGGCCCAGCTGCTTGGGGTCGAACCGCAGGAGCTTGAGCAGGCGGTGCTGGGCGCCGTCCGGGAGACGGTCGAGGTAGAGACGGCGGCTGGGCGCCTGGCGCCTACGACCGCGCTTGCCATCCAGACGCTGATCGACGTCGTGCCCCCGAGCCAGCTGCTCGCGGCTGTGCGCAACGAAAGCGGCGGGTGCGCGGAGCTCCAGTGGAAGCAGGTTGATGGCCTCGAGCAGATCGCCGCGGAGGTCGGCGTGTTGACGGGCCTGCGGGCGGCGTGCACACTCGGCGTCGCGCCGATCGAGGCCGTCTCCGCCCTCGCTGATCCGGCGGGGCTCGAGGGGCTGGCGGCGCGATCTGGGAAGTCGCAGGCGGAGGTCGAGGAGGCGGTGCGCGCGGCGATGGTCGCGTCCGTCGAGCAGGCGCAGCAGGCCGGGGCGTTGTCGGGCACCGAGGGCAGCATTCTGGGTGCCGCGGCGGCAGTCGCTCCGGTCGATCGCATTCTCGCGATCGTGCGCGGCGACGATGATCCCTGCTCGCCCTTCCCGTGGTCGTCGACCTCCAGTGCCGGTCAGGCACTCGCCGAGGTCGCCGTGATCGGCATCGTCGCTGCGGCCTGCCAGCTCGACGCACCGACGTTCGACGTCTTCGCAGCGCTTGCCGACCCCGCCCAGCTGTCGGCGCTCGAACAGAGCACGGGTCGGAGCGAGGAGGAGATCAACGCCGCCATCAAGAGCGGGCTCGAGCAGGGGCTCGCGGCGGGGCAGGAGGCCGGCGATGTCTCCGGCCTGGTCGCCTTCGGTCTCAACCTCGCCCTGTCGCAGGCCAACGTGCTCGACCTGCTCGGCAACTTCGTGGGCTAGCGCTATTCCTCGGTGATGCCGATGCGCGCGTGGATGCGCCGCAGCCAGGCGGGAGCCCACCAGTTGGCCTCGCCGGCCACCCGCATGAACGTCGGCACGAGCACGCTGCGCACCAGCGTGGCGTCGATCAGGATCGCGAAGGCCGCGCCGAAGCCGAGCTGCTTGATGTTGGTCACACCGCTCGACAGGAACGAGGCGAAGACGATCGCGATCAACAGGGCGGCAGCCGTGATGATCCGCCCGGTGCGCTGCAGTCCGAAGGCGACGGAATCCTCGGTGTCGTGACCGGCATCGTGCTCCTCCTTGATACGCGAGAGCAGGAAGAGCTCGTAGTCCATGGAGAGCGCGAACGCGAGCACGGCCACAAGCGCGATTGATGACAGATCCACGGTGCCGGTGATTACGTAGGCGCCGGTGAGCCACTGCAGGTGTCCCTCCTGGAAGACCCACACCAGCATGCCCAGCGTCGCGGCGAGGCTGAGGACGTTGAGCAGCAGAGCCTTGAACGGCAGGAGGACGCTGCCGGTGTAGAGGAAGATGATCAGCAGTGTGGTGAGGCCGATCCACAGGGCGACGATCCAGGTGTTCCCGATGATGCCGTCGTTCGAATCGCCGTACTCGGCCGCGAGACCGCCGACGAGCACCTGTGTCGCGGGAGCTGGATGGCTCCGCAACGCCTCGACGAGCGCGACGCCCCGATCGTCGCGCGGGGGCATGTCGCCGATCACCACGACCCGCGCGATGTCATCCTTGAACCAGCCGGCGCCCTGGGGGTTCGGACCCAGGACATCGCCCTTGATCACGATCGTGTCGGGCGTTGCCACGCGCACGACTCCCGGGAGCTTGGAGATGTCACGCGCATATCCCGTCAGCGCCGCGGTGCTGTCGGGGTTGCGCAGCAGCACCTCGTACGGTGCGCCATCGTAGCCCGGGAAGCGCTCGTTGAGATACTTGCTCGAGACGGCCGCGCGATCATCGCGCGGGAGGGCGCGGTCGTCGATCTGCCCCACTACGAGGGACATCGCCGGGTAGGCCAGCACGAGCATCACCGCCACCCCGAGCGCCAGATACGGCAGGGGACGGCGCATGGTCGTACGGGCGATTCGCGCCCACGCACCATCGTCACGCGGTGCGAGATCGCCGCGCAGCAGCTTGACGCGGTTGACGTTGGGTCCCAGCAGGGCCAGCATCGCGGGGATGATCGTGAGCGCGCCGAGGACCGCCATCAGGCTGACGGCGACGCCCGCGTAGGCGAACGACTTGAGGAAGTACTGCGGGAAGACGATCAGCGAGGCGAGCGTGAAGGCCACGGTGATGCCGGAGATGAACACGGTCTTGCCGGCGGTGCGCATCGTCGTCACCACAGCGTCTTCGGTGATGGCGCCGCGCCGCAGTTCCTCGCGGAAGCGGCTGATCATCAGCAGGGCGTAATCGATGCCGAGGCCGAGGCCGAGCGCGGTGACGAGGTTGAGCGCAAAGATTGAGACGTCGGCGACCTGGGTGACGGCGAAGAGGAGCGCGAAGCTGCCGAGGATGCCGATCAGAGCGACGAGGAACGGCAGACCGGCGGCGACGAGCGAGCCGAACACGAAGAGGAGCAGGATCAGCGTGATCGGCACCGCGATCATCTCGGCCTTGGCGAGATCTGCACGCACTCGACTGTCGACGGCGTTGAACACCGCACCGAAGCCCGCGACGTGCACCGTCAGCGCGCCCTGCTTGCCGTCGAAGCGATCGGTCAGGGTCTTGGCGACCACGATCCCGTCTGTGCCGCGCTGGCCGTAGACGAGGATCTCGCCCGTGCGATCGTCGCGCCCCCGGAGCTCATCCGGTTTGCCGGACGTCCAGTACGACGTGACGGCGCCGACCCCGGGCGTCGCGGCGATCTCCTTGACCAGCTGCTTGGCGGCTTTGGTCGTCGCCGCACTGTCGATGGCGCCGGCTCCGGTTGCGCCGATCACGGCCAAAGGCTGGCGGGTGTCGAAATCCTGTTCCAGCAGCCGTGCGACCTCGGCCGACTGGGTGTTCGGATCGTTGAAGCCCTCGGCCTTGAGTGCCGGGAGCACCTGCACGCCAATCGCACCGAGTGCGAGCACGAGGACGACGTAGCCGATCAGGAACGCCTTGCGGCGGCGCACGACGAGTCGTGCGTAGCGCTCGAACAGGGTTGGGGATCGGGGGGACTGGCTCATGGGGAGTGACTGAAACCGGAAGCGTGGCACGGATCACACCTGTTCGGGACGCGTGTAGGGGTAGCCGCACCTG
>CAINDT010000179.1 GCA_903847495.1 uncultured Actinomycetes bacterium | reverse complement strand
CGGGAAGAGCAGCTCGCACTCGGAGATGCCGCCGGGGTACCACAGGATCTCACCAGGGGAGGGATGGCTCGTGGCGTCCTCGAACGGCACGCCGAGGTCGAAGTCGCCGAGCGGGATCCAGCACGACTCGCCGCTCCAGCGGACGTGGATCATCTTGTTCTCGTACGGCAGCAGCGAGAGGAACGCCGCGCACGTCTGCGGCGACTGCTCCGTTTCGAGCCGCGCGATGAACTCGGTCTCGCCGCTCGTGATGCGAATCAGCTGCTCGGCCATGGTCTCTCCTCCGGATCGGTCGTAGGCATCATGCCGGATCTACGGCGTGATGAGGGTGACGCCGGCGATGCGATCGAATCCGCGATCGAACGACACGATCTTCGGAATGCCCGCCTGCATCGCCTCGGCGGCGAGGAGTGCATCGGGCAGGCTGACTCCGTGTCGGCGGTAGATGTCGAGGGCAGCGCTGAGGAGATCGAGATCGCCCGTGAGCGCCGGCAGTCTCAGGACCGCTCCGAGTCGGTCGAACACGGCCTGCCGAGACATACCGTAGTGCGACCGCAGCACGTGCGCGGCCTCCGCGAAGATCATCGGGGTGAGGACGAGTTGATCTGGACGTTGGAGGAGCGCGCTCGCTCTCCCCGGCTGGTCCGGCGAATCACCGATCACGTGGCGCAGGACTCCATTGGTGTCGACGAATGCGGTCAGTCCCACCCGTCGGCTCCCCGCTCACGATCGACCCGCTCGACGCGCTCCCGAATTTCATCCATGGTGAGACCCCGTAGCGCCGGCGGCACCTCGACCGGCGGCAGCTCCTCGATCGGCTTGATGCGGTGCACCGTGACCTCGTCTCCGTGGATCGAGAAGAAGAGCGTGTCGCCCTCGTTTGCACCGAGCCGCTCGCGCACCGCCTTCGGCACGGTGATCTGCCCCTTGCTGGTGATGCGGGCGAGCAACCCGACGGGTCTCTTCCTGGCCATGTTCCTTACGCGAGCAGGATCGTAAGGAATCATCTTCGTGGCGGCTTCCATGCCCGCAGTGTCTGCGACCATGCCCGCACCGATGGCGCGCAGTCCCGACCCAGACCCGCACGGCCTCTCGCCGCAGACGCGCGACATGCTCGCGGCCCTGCCGCAGAACAACATCTTCCGCGCGCTTGCGCACGCCGATGCGGCGTTCCCGCCGCTGATGGAGCTGACCGCGAGCCTCTGGAACGATGCGGTGCTCGACCAGCGCCAGCGCGAACTCGCGATCCTGCGCACCGCGCGTCTCGTGGACTCGGCGTACGAGTGGATGCACCACGTCGAGGTGGCGCGGATGGTCGGCGTCACCGAGGAGGAGCTCAACGCCATCGACGTCGGGCGGCTCGACCTCGCACCGTTCGCCGAGGCCGATCGTCTGCTGCTCGAGGCGGTCCCGCACATCCTCGAGCACCGCCGCTCCGAGGACCACGTCTTCGACGCGTTGCGTGGGGCCTTCTCGCTGCGCGAGCTCGTCGAGCTCCACCTCGTGGTGGGGCTGTACGCCACGATTGCCGGCGTCGTCAGCGACTTCGACGTCGAGCTCGAGCCGCGCTCCGGCGCCTTCGAGCTGCAGCACGATGAGCGCGGTCCGCGCCTCGGCGGCTAGCCCACGCGCACGTCGACGACGAGCAACGCACCGGCGCCAGCCGGATTCGCTTGCAACGACCACGCGGCGGGCGCGAGCTCATCGAGCAACGAGCTACCCAAGCCGGGTGCGCCACCGTGTGGCCCACTCCCGTCGTCACTGATGCTCACGCGCAGCGTGAGCGGGTCGGGTTGCCCGATGGCGATGTGGATCCGGCGCGCGGCACCATGCTTCTTCGCGTTGCCGATACCCTCCTCGACAATCTGCGCGACGTCCGCGACGACGTCGACCGGCAGCGTCTCGGGCACGTCGAGCGTGGCGCTGACGTCCGTGAACTCGCTCCAAAGATCGATGTGATGGTGGACCTCTGCGGCCAGATCCGTTGAGCCGCGACGAGACGGCGAGTCGCCTCCGAGCGCCGTACGCGCACCCGCGACGGCGGCATCGAAGGCCGCGCCGTCATTCGTGCGTGTCGCGTTCTCGATCGCGAACGCCGTTGCCAGCAGCGTCGACTGCAGCGTGCCGTGTACGTGGCCCGCGAGCTGGCGGCTGACACGCACGAGCTCGCGATTGGCGATGACGGACTCGAGCACCTGTTCGTCGACCTCGTACTCGAGGTCACGCAGCGACTCGTCACGACCGCCGAAAGCGGCAACGAGCATGCTCGTCGCGACGATCAGCACGGCGACCCAGACGATG
>CAINDT010000178.1 GCA_903847495.1 uncultured Actinomycetes bacterium | reverse complement strand
GTGCGTCGACGTCCCAGTCGAAAGGGACGCGCACCGTCTTCTTGTTGAGCTCGAGCCCGACGAGGCGCGGTGCGAAGGCGTCGAGGTTGCCGTCGCCCCACGGTGCGATCAGGATGTGCCGCTTGCCGATTGACGCACCGAAGATGTAGCCGTCGCCGGACTTCAGCATCGGCTGGTTCCACGCCAGGACGAGCTCGAGGTCGGGGTACCGCTCGGTGATGGCGGCGAAGATCGCGCGCAGCGTCGTCGCCGCCGCCGGGTCCGCGCCCTGCAGGTAGTCGTCGAGCGTGCCGAACCGCTTCGTCGTCGTCGAGCCGCGCGCATACATGACGACCGCGTTGGCGTGCGCCTGTGAGAAGCCGTGTCCTTGGCGGAGCAGGTCGATCTGATCCTGGTACTTCCCACTCGGTACGGTCTTGACGAGTGCGAGCCAGTGCTCGATCGGCTGGCCGTGCTTCTTCTCGATGGCCGGCCAGTGGGCCGTGCGGTCACCGTTCTTCGCTGCCATGGGCTGAGTCTCCGGTGGTCGTGCGACGCGGTGCCGCTACTGGCCCGGCGCGGTGGCTGGACCGTTGTACGGCTTGGGCTGCACCGGCGCGGCGACGCCGAGGAACACGACGATACCGTCGCCACCCGGGTTGCCGCCTGCGGTATCAATCGCACCCGAGGGCTTCCAGTTGTTCGTCACCCACAGGTTGCCCGCCGCGTCGACCTCGGCGGCCGTCTCGCGCATCAGGGGCTTGTAGGTCTTGGGGCCCTTCTTGCCGTAGAGCAGCTGCCCGGAGTGGAGCGTCACGGGTGCGCCGCCCGACGGCAGGGTGAAACCGGTCGCGGGCGTCAGCGGATCGCCGGGCTTCATGCCGTCGGGGCACGAGCCGGCAGTGAAGCCGCATAGCCGGGTGACGCCGTACTTCGTGTCGACCTGGGTGATACCGCCGAAGTTCGCGGCCCAGAGGCTGCCCGCCGAGTCGACCGTGACGCCCCACGGACCGTTCATGCCGCCGCCGTCGAAGCTGCCGAGCGGGGTGCCGTTCGTATCGAATGCGAAGACCTTGTTGTTCGAGCCGGCCGCGACCCAGACGTTGCCGGCCTGGTCCACCGCGACGCCCTTCGGGTTGCCGGCCGATCCGACGCTGACTGTGGCCAGCTTCTGCACGCCGGCTGTGGTGTAGCGGAGCTTCGATGCGGTCGACGTGCCGGTGTAGCTGACCCACGCGTCACCGTTTGCGTCGAGCCGGATGTCGAAGGGCTCGGTATTCGCATCCGCGTAGGCGGGGAAGGCCGTTGTCGGGTCGCCACCCGGGAAGACCTGCACCTTGCTGTTGCCGTAGCTGGCCATCCAGATGTTCCCCAGTGCGTCCGACACGGTGCCCTGCACGCGGTACATCGAGCCCGGGTAGCCGTAGGGACCGGAGATGGCGTTGCCCGCGCCGTCAAAGACGGAGACGCTGCCGCCGGGCGTGGTGCCGTCGATCGTCGGCATGGATGAGGACGAGCCCCAACCGAAGTTACCCGACCAGATCTGGCCGTTCGGGGCGATGCCGATGCCGAAGCCCTGGCCGACGATGCCGCCGCCGGTCACCGGCGAGGTCGGGCCGCCCTGCTCGCCCTTGGCGGGCCGGCCGTCGGGGCGCAGCACGATGATGCAGTCCGTCGAGTCGGGCGTGCCCTGCACGACGTTGTTCGTGATCCAGGCATTGCCCTTGAGATCGAAGACGAGGTTGCCCGGACCGCCGAACGGGCAGTCCTCCTTGCCCTTGGTCGTGCGGCCGGCGGCGTTGAGCTTGACTGCCAGCGTGAAGGCGTCGAGTCGCATCCACTTGCTCTTCGCGTTCGGGCCGAACTTCGCGGTCAGGTACGGCGTGAAGACGTGCGCGTCGTTGCTCAGCGCGAAGAGCTGCTTGACGTTGCGCGCGGGGTTGTGCGCGATCTCCTGCGCAGCCGACCACGTCGTGCCCTTCGCGCCGGCCTTCGTGGCGGCGAGCAGATCCGCGCACGCCGCATCGTCGCGGGTGCAGGGGACGAGCAGGTTGGCGAGGGTGCCGAGCGAACGCCAGGTGTTCGTCTCGTTCCCGTTTGGCGGCGAGGTGATCACCTTGGACGCACGACCAGTACCGACGGTCACGAGGTTTGCGGCCATGCCCATCGCCGACGTCAGCTGCAGCGACGTGCCGCTGATCCGGGTCCCGTTCGCCACTTGTGCAGTCGCGTACGCGGCGGCGACGGTAGTCAGCTCGTTAATCGTCACGTGCGCCGGCGCCGTGGCCCCGAGCAGGGCGACGAGTACGCCGTGGCTGCCGTTGCGCGCGACGACGTAGTTCTGCGCCTTCCCAGCCGGCAGCTTGATCGCGAAGTCGCCGGCCAGATCCGCTTGCGTCGCGGCAACCTTGCGGGCGCCGAGCTGCGTCGCGCGGTAGACCGTGATGCTGGCGCCACCGAGTGGCGTGGCAGCTGCGCCCGTGCCCGAGACGACCGACCCGCGCAACGTCGCGGCGCCCGCTGCCGGCAGGCAGACGAGGCCCAGCGCAACGGCAGCGGCCAGCACGACGGCCTGGCGAAGTCGACGACTGATGACGGGGCGATGGGGACGCATGGCTGGCTCTTCTCTCGGCGACGCGGGCGGCGAAATCATGTCACAAGCGGGGTGGACCCCCGAGTGGTGCATCCTCGGCGCTGGCCCGGTCGGCGGCTTAGATCGCGAGGAGGCCGGCGCCGGCGATGGTGATGATCATCGCCGAGAGTTCCGTCCGGGTCAGACGCTCCCGGAGGAAGACCAGCGCGAGCACGGCGACCACCAGCGGTGCCAAGCCGGTGAGCACCGCGACGATGCCGACGTTGCCCACGTTCGCCGCCGTGAAGAACAGCACGTTGCCCAGGGCGAGCGCCGCGCCGGCTCCGGCGAGGCGGATCAGCGACGGACGCGTCAAGCCGCCCAGCGATTTGTTGACGAAGATCAGCATCACCGCAGAGAACAGAATCTGCGGGACGAGGGAGAGCAAGACGGTGATCGGAATGCTCACGCGTGAACCACGGTCTTCGAGCACGATCGCGAGTCCCCAGAACAGCGAGGCGACGAGCGCCAGAACGATCGCCTCCACGGAGTGCGTCTCTTCCGGCTTGCGCCGCATGGCGGGAAGGAAGAACACGGTGACGCCAAGCGCGATCACGACGATGCCGACAACGTCCGACGGCGAGAGTGCCTCACCGATCAGGAACGAATAAGCCAGTGGCACGAGTCCACTGGTGGCCCCGATCCCAGCGACGACACCCAGCTTGCCGCGCTGGAACGCCTTGAGCATCACCACGGTCGCGATCAGGGCACAGATGCCGGCCACCGTTCCCGGCAGCAGATCCTTCGGGGCGAACATCATCCTGTCGGTGCGCCAGGCCGACACGAGATAGAACGCGATGCCCACCGTCGAGGTGACCAGGACGATCGCGTAGGGCGAAACGTGCCCGCGGTACTGGCCGATCCCGAACTTCCAGACGCCAAAGAGGACGGCGCTCGCGATGGCCAGGGTCACCGACACTCGGGCCAACATAACGGATGGGTGCAGTTCGACTCAGGTAAATGACGTGCTGCTCATCCGGGAGACCCCATGACCGGTCACGCCTGGGGATTTCCCGAGGTTCCTACCTTTGGCAGGCGAATTCCGCCATGCTCGTGCTGTGCAGACCACCCGCGTACTCGTCGTCGATGACCATCCGTTCGGCCTCTCCACGCTCGCGGGCGCCCTCGCTGGTCGCGGGCTGGATGTCCACGCGGCCGCCACGGCGCGCGATGCGCACGCGATCGCCCTCGAGTTCCGCCCCGCCGTCGCCGTCGTGGATCTCGATCTGGGCCCCGGCCCGACGGGCATCGATCTCGCTCGCGCCCTGCGCAAGGCGTTTCCCGCCATCGGCATCTGCATCCTGACGAGCTACCGCGATCCGCGTCTGGCGGGTGGCGCGGCGCCCGAGCTGCCGCCCGGGTCGCTGTACGTTTGCAAGGCCGACGTCAGCGATGTGCCTCAACTTGTGCAGTCGATCGGCCTGGTGGCGCGCGCCCCGCTCGCCCATCGCACGCTGAGCACGATGACCACCGGGCCCACGGCCTCGCTCACCGACGTCCAGGTCGAGGTTCTGCTCGCCGTCGGCGCCGGCATCACGACCGCCGAGATCGCGCAGCAGCGTGGCGTGTCGGCGAGCGCCGTCGAGCAGACCATTTCGCGGATCTGCGAGCGGCTGGAGATCCCGCGCAACTCCTCCTTGAACCAGCGCGTGCAACTGGTGCAGGCGCTCAATCGCCTGCGCGGCCAGGTCGCCGCAGGGTGAGCCGCCCCGCGCTGAGCAGCAGGCTGCTCTCGCCGCTCGCGCTGTCGAACGCGGCGATCGTCTTGTCCGTGCTGATCGGCGCAGTCGGCGTCGTCGTCTTCGTCCCCGAGCAGGGGACGACGCTGCATGACTGGCGTACGTGGCTCCTGGTGGCTATCGGTGCCGAGGCTGCGTTCGCCATCGTTCTGCTGGCAGTCCGCGCGCTCGGTGCCCTGCCGGGCCCTGTGCAGGTGGCAGTCGCGCTGCTCGCCGCCGGCGCAGCGCGGGGCGTGGCGATCGCGATCGGAGAGCACGCTGCTGGCCTCGCGGCCATCGCCGCCGGCGACGTGGTCGGACGAGCTGCGAACTCCGCCGTCTTCTGCCTCTTCGGCGGGGCGTTGATCGGCGCGACACTGGCTTGGCGCAGCGATTTCCGCGCGCAGTACCGCGTGCTGGTCGATCGTGCCCTGCTGATCGAGCGTGCGGGCCGCGAAGACGATGCCGTCGATGGCGAGGTCCTCGCGGCGTGGGCCTCGATCAAGGCCGAGCTCGACGAGACCATCCGCCGGGTCGGTGCGATCCTCGCGGGTACGGCGCGGGCGCAGGGGCTGGAAGAGGCCGCGGCATTACTGACCACGGCGAT
>CAINDT010000177.1 GCA_903847495.1 uncultured Actinomycetes bacterium | reverse complement strand
TATCTGGCGTACGAGACGCCGTGGTGGGAGGCGCTCGACCTCGATCCTGGACGATCGGTAAGCGACGGCCCGCTCAAGCAGACGATCTATCTGCCGCCGGACGACGCAGGACGCGCCCTCCTGCTCGCCAGCTACGCGTTCGGTGACCTGGCATCGGACGTGTGGGCCTCGTCGATTCCCGATCAGGGCTACGACGGTTCCACGACCATGACACCCGAGATGTCGCGTCAGGTCACCGCTGCGCTCAGCCAGCTGCACGGCATCGAGGTCCCGCCCCCGATCGACGGACGTGTGCACCGCTGGGGCCAGCTGGCCGGCGGCGCGGCGGCCTTGTGGGCCGAGGGCATCCAGCCGTGGGACTACTGGTCGCAGGCGCTGTCCCCCGCCCCCGGCCTGCCCATCCACGTGTGTGGCGATTCGCTGTCGATGAACCAGGGCTGGGCCACGGGCGCGATGGAAACCGCCGAGGCGGTGCTGCAGCGCGCCTACGGCTTGCCGGCGCCGGCGTGGATGCGCCGCGCGTGAGGCGATCGCCCGCGGCTTGCCACCGTGTCTACGAAGACGGGGCACCTCGAGCGGGGCTCGCCCCGCTCGGTGCTTCGAAATAGATGCGCGGACCTGAGGATCCGTGTACGTTCCTCGCATGTCCTCTCTCCTGCCTGAATTCCCTGTGATGCGCTCGCGTATACGACCGCTCTTCGCGACGCTGATCGTCGCCGCCGGGCTGCTGCTGGGCGCAGTGGGCGCGCAGGCCAAGCCAAGCGATCCGCCCGTCGACTTTCTGATGGAGGTGAGTGCCTCGTCCGCCTCGTTCACGCCGATCGCGGGCAAGGCCGGCGAGTACGAGTTGGTGCTGCGGGGCGTGCCGGACGAGGTCGGTGTGACCGAGCTGACGCGAGCAAAGACCACGGAGTCGTTGCCGGTTCGCGCCTTCATGGCGTACTGGACCGTGTACGGCGATGAGACGGGCCAATTCGAGACCAACGCGCCGCGCGCGGTGCTGCAAGCTAGCGACGCCGCTGGCAACCTCCAGCAGGTGGTCGTGCGGCTGAGCGACGGGTCGCGCAAGGGCATGACCGTGCGATTCGACGCCGAAATCATCTCCAACGAGAACGTGCAAGACACGCTCGATGGGAAGGTCGACACGGTCGTCCAGACGGAGCCGTCGGGTGAGCCCGTGCTCGTAACGGAGCCGACCACCCTGAACGACGTCGAACTGTACGTCGACATGCCGAAGAGGATCACCCAGCCCGAAACGGAGAATGAACCCGTCCGTACCAGGTGGCAGTACCTTTGGGAGAACCCGCAGAAGTGGATGCCGAACGGCGGAACCTGCAACGGGGTGTATTCAAGCCGCCTGCGCAACTGCTGGGAGCACATCCCGATCATGATCGATGGCAAAACCTACATCAGCAATTTTGTTAACGGCAAGGGCTTCGCCTACGACCGCGTCGGCGAGGTCGACCTCGGGGACTACTACTGGAATCCGTCAGAGCCGTTCGGACCAAACCCCGCAAACTACGAGCATGAACGAG
>CAINDT010000176.1 GCA_903847495.1 uncultured Actinomycetes bacterium | reverse complement strand
GTGCGGGCACGGGCCGGATCGCCGTGCAGGCGCAGCGTGGCTTGCAGCGCTGCGAGGCTGAGGCGGTCGATCCGCAGCGCCCGGGCCAGCGGGTGGCGGCCGATCGTGTGCACGAGGTCGGCGCGCCCGGCGATGATGCCCGCCTGCGGGCCACCGAGCAGCTTGTCGCCGGAGAACAGCACGACGTCGGCGCCATCGCCGATCGACCCGTGCGCGTCCGGCTCGCCGGGGAGATCGGGATCGGGCGCGAGGAGGCCCGAACCGATGTCGTCAACGACGGGGACGCCGTGCTCGCGACCGAGGCGCGAGAGCTCGGCCGTCGCGACCTCCTCGGTGAAGCCCACGACGCGGAAGTTGGAGGGGTGCGCGCGCAGGATCAGCGCGGTGTCCGGACCGATCGCGGCCGCGTAGTCGTCGAGGCGCGTGCGGTTGGTGGCGCCGACTTCGACGAGGCGCGCGCCGGCCTGCTCCATGATCGTCGGCAGGCGGAAGCCATCCCCGATCTCGATCATCTGGCCCCGCGAGACGATCACCTCGCGCCCCCGGGCCAGTGCCGCGAGAGTGAGGACAAGGGCGCCGGCCGCGTTGTTGACGGCCATACCGCCCTCGGCGCCCGTGAGGCGCGCGATCAGGGGGCCGATGTGCGACTGGCGCGACCCGCGCTGGCCGGACGCGAGGTCGAGCTCGAGATCGGCATAGCCGCCGGCGCTGGCGGCGACCGCGGCGACGGCCTCGGGCGCGAGCGGCGACCGTCCGAGGTTGGTGTGGACGATCACGCCGGTGGCGTTGAGGACGGCGCGCAGCGGCTGGGCGTCGAGCGCGCGGGCCGTGGCCACGATGATCGCGGTCTCCGCCTCGCGGTCCGCGGCGGCGTCGGCTCCGTCGAGCAGGGCGGTGCGGCGCGCGTCGAGCGCGCGGCGGACGAGATCGGCTGCTCCGGCCTGTCCGAGCTCGCTGACGAGCGCTGCGCACGCGGCGTCGTGCAGGACGTGCTCGACCGACGGCAGTTGGCGCAGGGCCTCCATGTGCCGAATGGTACGGGGAGTCGCGATCCGGGCGAGCCGTCCGCCGCCTCGTGGAGCCGCTCTGATACCTTCACCCGCGCAATGATTCACCTGTATCAGATCACCGGTTCGTCGTCCTTCGCGGCTCGTGCCGCCCTCGAGGAGGCCGGTGCCGCGTACGAGGCGGTCAACGTTCACCCGCGTAATCGCGACGTGATCCCGGGCTTCGCCGAGACCAATCCGCTCAAGCGCGTGCCGGCACTTCACGACGGCGACGTGCGTGTCTACGAGACCGGCGCGGTCCTGCTGTACATCGCCGATCGCTTCCCCGAGTCGGGACTGATTCCGCCGATCGGCGACCCTCGTCGTGCCGACGTGTACCGCTGGATCATGTGGACCGCGAACACGCTCCACGGCGCCTGGTGGCCGCTGATGATGCCGTCGTTCCTGACGTCCGACGAAGCCGGTGCCGATGGCATCCGCTCGAAGGGGCTCGGCGCGATGGCGCAGCACGGTGCGTACCTCGACACGCAGCTTGACGGCCGCGAGTGGTGCATCGGCGACCAGTTCACCATCGCCGACATCTACCTCTACATGCTGGTCGGCTGGCAGTCCTTCGTGGACGACGTGCAGGTCGGTGGTGCACCGGTGCAGGAGCACTTCACCCGCGTCGGTGCTCGCCCGGCGATCAGCCGTGCGCGCGAGCTCGACGATCTCAAGCCCGACTTC
>CAINDT010000175.1 GCA_903847495.1 uncultured Actinomycetes bacterium | reverse complement strand
CGCCCCGCTGATCGCGGCGGGCTGCATCATGATGCGCGTCTGCCACCTCAACACGTGCCCTGTCGGCATCGCCACGCAGGACCCGGTGCTGCGCGAGCGCTTCCGTGGCACGCCCGAGCACATCGTCCGCTACTTCCTGTTCGTCGCCGAGCACCTGCGCGAGCTGATGGCAGAGCTCGGCATCGCCACGGTCGACGAGCTGATCGGCCGACGCGATCTGCTGCGCGAGCGCACGGAGCGCCCGATCTGGCTGGAGAGCCTCGACCTGTCGCCGATCCTCGCGCACCCGCGCGCCGCCGGCGAACCGGCGCCGATCCGCCGCTTCCCGCAGGACCACCACTTCGACGAGAAGATCGATCCTGAGGTGATCACGGACGCGGAGCCCGCGCTGGCGAAGGGCACGCCCGTCGTGATCGAGCGGCACGTCCAGAACATCAACCGCACGTTCGGCGCGATGCTGGCCGGCGAGATCGCCCGCCGCGTCGGCCCCCAGGGCCTGCCCGAGGGCACGATCACGCTGAAGGTCCATGGCGCGGGCGGCCAGAGCTTCGGCGCCTTCGCGATGACCGGCACCGATATCGAGCTGACCGGTCCGGTCAACGACTACTGCGGCAAGGGCCTCTCCGGCGGGCGCATCGTCGTGCGCGCCGCCGACGATGCCGGCTACGACGTGTCGAGCTCGACCTACGTCGGCAACGTCGCGCTGTACGGCGCCACCAGCGGCCAGGCGTTCCTGCGCGGCCGCGCCGGCGAGCGCTTCTGCGTGCGCAACTCGGGCGCCACCGCCGTGGTCGAGGGTGTCGGCGACCACGGCTGCGAGTACATGACCGGTGGAGTCGCCGTGATCCTCGGCCCGACCGGCCGCAACTTCGCCGCGGGCATGTCGGGTGGCATGGCGTTCGTGCTCGACGACGACAGCCTGTTCGAGAAGCGCGTCAACCCCGCCAGCGCCTCGCTCGAGCCGGTCGAGAGCGCCGAGGACCGCGAGCTGCTCAAGGGCCTGCTCGAGGAGCACGTGGCACGCACCGACTCGCCGATCGCTGCCGCGCTGCTGAAGGACTGGACCGGCGCGCTCAAGCGCTTCGTGAAGGTGATGCCGGATGACTACGCCCGCGTGCTCGCCGAGCGCGCGGCCAAGGACGAAGAGGCGGCGATCGCCGGTGACTGATCCCAAGGGCTTTCTCCAGATTCAACGGCGGGTCACGCCGTACCGCCCCGTCGAGGAGCGTCTCAAGGACTACGCCTTCGTGGCCCCCGAGGCCGAGGTCGACCTGGTGCGCGAGCAGGCGCGTCGCTGCATGGGCTGCGGCGTGCCGTTCTGCCATACGGGCTGCCCGCTCGGCAACCTGATCCCCGAGTGGAACGACCTCGTCGAGCGCGACCACTTCCGCGAGGCGATCGACCGCCTGCACGCCACGAACAACTTCCCCGAATTCACCGGCGCCGTCTGTCCCGCTCCCTGTGAGGAGGCCTGCGTGCTGGCCCTCGAGGAGGAGCCGGTCACGATCAAGCAGGTCGAGCTGAAGATCATCGAGGAGGCGTTCGAGAACGGCTGGGTTGCCCCGCTGCCGGCCGAGAAGAAGACCGGCAAGCGTGTCGCGGTGATCGGCTCCGGCCCGGCCGGCCTCGCCGCCGCACAGCAGCTGGTCCGCGCCGGCCATGGCGTCACGGTCTTCGAGCGCGACGATCGCCTCGGCGGCCTGCTGCGCTACGGCATCCCCGATTTCAAGCTCGACAAGATGACGATCGACCGCCGCCTCGAGCAGCTCGAGGCCGAGGGCGTCGAGTTCGCCACCGGCGTCGAGGTCGGGCGCGACCTCTCCCTCGACGAGTTGCAGGGCGGCGTCGATGCCGTGATCCTCGCCACGGGCGCCCAGCGCCACCGCGACCTCTACCTGCCGGGCCGCGAGCTGGCGGGCATCGAGTACGCCATGCCGTACCTGATCCAGCAGAACCGCCGCGCTGCGGGTCTGCCGATCGAAGGGCCGGAGATCTCCGCCAAGGGCAAGCGCGTCGCGATCCTCGGTGGTGGCGACACGAGCGCCGACTGCCTCGGCAACGCGCTTCGTGAGGGCGCCATCGAAGTGCACGAGATCGCGCACGGCCCCACGCCGCCGAGCGAGCGCAACCCGCAGAAGACGTGGCCCGACTGGCCGGTGGTGCTGCGCACGTACGCGGCGCACCAGGAAGGCGGCCAGCGCGAGTGGCAGTTCGTCACCGACGGCTTCGAGGGCAAGGACGGACACGTCACGCATCTCGTCGGCCACAAGGTCGAATTCCCCGGTTACGAAGAGACGGGCATCCGCAAGCCGGTGCCCGCCAAGGGCGGCGAGGTGACCCTCGAGGTCGACCTCGTCCTGCTCGCGATCGGCTTTACCGGCACACAGGAGGACGACATCTACGTCCAGTCCGGAGCCGCGATCGGCGAGCGTGGCACCGTCGAGGTCGACGGTGCGTACGCGACCGCGACCCCGGGCGTCTTCGCCTGCGGCGACGCGGTACGCGGCGCCGACCTGGTGGTGACGGCGATCGCCGACGGCCGCAAGTGCGCCGCCGCGGTGCACGCCGCGATCACGGCGTAGGCGGGTCCTCGTAGGTCCAGCCGTGCCTGCACCGATGTGACGACGCCGCATACGTCCAGCGATTCATGCACCAGTCCGCCGGACTCTCGTCCACGGACGCCGCCACTCGCTCGATGTAGTCGAGCGCAGCGCTGCGACGAATACCGCCGGATCGCCGGCGCGGAGCATGCCGCGCGATCTGTTTGACACCGCTTCGAGCCCGCGCGCGTGCGCCACTGCCTCGATCCCGGGCGTCACGCACTCATCGACCCAGATCCTCAGACCGATGATCGCCGCGCGCTCTCCTCGGCATCGTAGGCAGCACGCCGCTCTGCTCGAGAGGCGATGTACGCGTCACGTACCGCCTTTCTCTCCGGCGACAGCGGGCTATCGCGATTCCGCGTGAACTCCTCCGGGATCTCCGTGGGTCGCCCGCGCCGAGGGTTGCACTCCGCCCACCGCACGGCGAAGCGGAATGCGGCCGTCTCGAGATACGGATAGTCGCGCTCCAGAACGGCGAACGTGTCCCCGTCGTCTACACGAACCTTGACCGTCCGCAGTGGTATGCGCGTCCCGCGGATCACCGGCTCGCCGAACATCACGTCTGGCGTGCTCTCGAAGTACCGCTCCCGATCCGCGATGTAAGACATGGCCTCACGCACGATCGCGTCGGTGGCGGGCGTGCGCCTCGCCATGAGTCCTGGCGCCAGCTCGAACTCATCTCCCTCGGCGGCGATGCGCATCCACGCGGCGAGCGCCCGCTTCGCGACGACCGACAGCGGAAACGGGAGGTCCCTGATGAACGTCAGTGCCGCGAGGTCGCATGGATCGATCTGCGCGTCGCGCACCGGCACGACCTTCTGCTCGAT
>CAINDT010000174.1 GCA_903847495.1 uncultured Actinomycetes bacterium | reverse complement strand
CTCGCGCGTGGCAGCAGAGGCTTCGATCGGCTCGCGGAAACCAGCACCGGCCGGACGCACGAGGGCGAGCCAGCCCGACGGCCGCTCAGGCTGCAGCAGCACGACGAAGCCGTACTTGCGCGCCCGGGTCTTGAGGTCGTTTGCGGGGTTCTTGATGTTCACGCGGGAACCCTAACGCACGCGGGGGCGGTGCCCATCGAGGGCGCGGTCGAGGTACAGCGCGGCGGACACGAGCGACAGATGGGTGAAGGCCTGCGGGAAGTTGCCAAGCGCCTCGCCGGACGGACCGATCTCCTCGGAGTAGAGGCCGAGATGGTTCGCGTACGTGTGCATCTTCTCGAAGGCGAGCCGTGCCTCATCGAGGTTGCCAGCGCGCGCCAACGCCTCGACCCACCAGAAGGAGCAGATCGAGAACGTCCCCTCCTCCCCGCTCAGGCCGTCGTCGGCGGCGAGCGCCGGGTTGTAGCGATAGACCAGCGAGTCGGTCACGAGCTCGTCGCGGATGGCGTCCAGCGTGGAGACCATGAGTGGATCGTTCGGGGCGACGAAGTGGCCCATCACCATCATCAGCGTCGAGGCATCGAGGACGTCGCCGTCGAGCACCTGCACGAAGGCCTGGCGATCCTTGGAGTAGCCGCGGGTCATGATCTGCTCGAAGATCGCGTCGCGCGTCTCGCGCCAGGCGATGCGCGGGCAGGGAAAGCCGCGGGTCTGCGCGATGCGCAGGGCGCGGTCGAACGCGATCCAGCTCATCAGACGCGAGTAGGTGAAGTTCTGCTGGCCGCCGCGAACCTCCCAGATGCCCTCGTCCTTCGAGTCCCAGTGGACCATCAGCCAGTCGAGCAGCTCGACGACGACCTTCCAGAGCTCGTAGTCGATCGGCTCGCCGCGCTTGTCGTAGAGGTAGATGCTGTTGATCAGCTCGCCGTAGATGTCGAGCTGCAGCTGGCCGGCCGCGCCGTTGCCCACGCGCACCGGGCGCGACTTGCGGTAGCCCTCGAGGTCGTCGAGCTCGAACTCCTCGAGCTCGTGGCGACCGTCGATGCCGTACATGATCTGCAGCGGGCCGGCGTTCGACGAGTGCTGCTCGAGCGCACGCGCCTTAAGGAACGCCATGAAGTCGCGCGCCTCCTCGGTGAAGCCGAGCTTGAGGAACGCGTACAGCGTGAATGACGCGTCGCGGATCCACGTGTAGCGGTAGTCCCAGTTGCGCTCGCCGCCGATGCCCTCGGGCAGCGACGTCGTGGGCGCCGCGACGATCGCGCCGGTCGGCCGATAGCAGAGCAGCTTGAGCACAAGCGCGGAGCGCCGCACCGTCTCGCGCCAGCGACCACGGTAGGTGCACTGGTTGAGCCAGCGCCGCCAGTAGTCGACCGTGTCGGTGAAGAGGTGCTGGCAGACCTCCTCCGGAAACGGGCGTGCCGAGTGCCCCTGGTCGGGGATGCGCTCCAGCACGAACGTGCGGCGATCGCCCGGCTCGAGCGTGAACAGCGCGTGAACGCCGCCGTTGTCCTCCGCCAGATCGATCGGCGAGTCGAGCGCGAGCTTCAACTCATCCGTCTCGAACACGGCGCCGTGGGAGTCGATGTGCAGGTCGTGCTCGGTGCGGCCATAGTTGAAGCGCGGCGTGCAGTTGAGGCGGAAGTGCATGTGCCCGCGCACGCATTGCACCACGCGCACGATGCGGTGGCGATCCTCCTCGGCCGAGCCGACCGGCATGAAGTCGATCACCTCGCCGACACCCTGATCAGACAGGAAGCGCGTGATCAGGACGTTCGTATCGGGCAGGTAGAGCTGCTTGGTGCGCACGTCCTCGTCGACGGGGCAGATCTGGAACGAGCCACCCTTCTCGCTATCGAGGATCGCCCCAAAGACGCTCGGCGAGTCGAAGCGCGGGCAGCAGTACCAGTCGATCTCACCATGCTGCGTGACGAGGGCGACCGAGTGCAGGTCGCCAATGATCCCGTGGTCTTCGATCGGCGCGTACTGCGTCATGTGGTCCTCCGCCTCTTCATGCGACGGAGTGTACGCGCGCGGCTAGGCGGAGTGCGCGGCGAGATTGAGCGTCGAGGCCAGGCGATCCTTCGGCATCATGCCGACCGCACGCTCGACGAGCTCGCCGTCCTTGAACAGCGCGATCATCGGAATCGACATCACGCCGAACTGCCCGGCGAGGCCCGGCTCGGAGTCGACGTCGACCTTGCCCACCTTGATCTTGCCGGCGTAGTCACCCGCGAGCTCGTCGATGATCGGGCCGAGCGCCTTGCACGGGCCGCACCACTCCGCCCAGAAGTCGATCAGGACGGGAATGTCGGACTCGACGACCTCGCCCTGCCAGTTGGTGCTGTTGATCTCGACTGCGTTGCTCATGGGTGGCTCCTTGAAAACCGGTGCGGATGCGTGCGCGGAGTATGCCGGGCGCGTCGCCCGTCCACCTTGGTAGACGAACGACGCGCCGCTGGCATTCCCGTTACTGCGTGGAGAGGACCTCGAGCTCGAACTTGCCGGCCTTCGAGACGCCGAGGATGGCGACCGGTACGTTCGGGCGGTTGCCCGTCTTCGGGTCAATCGTGATCGGCCCGGTCGCGCCGGCGAGATCCGTCGTGTTGAGGATCTGCTGGCTGAAGGCATCGAGGTCGGTCGTGCCGGCTGCCCGCACCGCGTTGGCCCACAGGTGGACGGAGTCGTACGTGTAGATGCCCCACGTGCCGGGCGCCGCGCCGAACTGTTTCTTGTAGTGCTTCACGTACGCGGTGCTGAGCGCGTTGCCGAACTGCGTGGGCGTCGGCGAGCCGCTGAACTGGCAGCGGCTGGCGGCGGGGATCCCGGCCTCCGTGACGAACGCCGGATCCTGGTTGGCGAGGCCCATGAAGCAGCGGGCGTCGTTGCCCTGCTTGGCCTGCGCGGCGAGTTCCTTGGCGATCAGCGAGCCCTGCGGGAAGTACGTGGAGACGTAGACCGTGTCGGGGTTGTTCGTCAGCGCCTGGGCGACGACGTCGGAGAAGTCGGTCGCGGCCGGGTCGATCTGGATCTTCGTGACGAGAACGCCCTTCTTGTTGAGCGCCTTGTACATGCGATCGGCCATGCCCTTGGTGTACGTCGAGGGATCCCAGAGGATCGACACCTTCTCCGCTCCGACGGCCTCCATCCACTCGACCTCGGCGGGCGAGATCTGCGAGTTCTTCGGCTGCACCGTCGCGCCCTTGCCCGTCGTGTCATCCGTCGAGGTGAGCTGCACCGG
>CAINDT010000173.1 GCA_903847495.1 uncultured Actinomycetes bacterium | reverse complement strand
CTGGTCGATCTCGCGATCGCGCCGCTGGCGAAGGAGCGTGACGTCACGCCAGGGCTTCGTCCCGATTACGTCGACCAGCCCGCAGAACAGCTGATCCGCAACGCGATGCTCAGCCAGCCTGGCGCACTCGGCATTGCCGGCCTCGCCACCGCCAGTGCGTGGGGCAACACCGTCAAGTTGCTGGAAGCGGACTTCGGCGATGGCTGCGAAGGCCCCTCCGCAGAGGCGATCAACACCGGCCGATACCCGTTGGCCCGAGAGCTGTACGTCTATGTGAACCTCGACGCGGTCGCCAGCAGTCCGGCGCAGCAGGCGTTCGTGGACCACCTGGTCTCGGACGAGGGATTGTCGATCGCCGGCGAGGTTGGCGGCGTCGCCCTCAGTCCGGACGAGACCGCTGCCGTGCAGCAGCACTGGCGTGACGCGCGCGAGCGGGGCAAGGCGGACGTCGCATGAGTTGGCTGACCTCGCTCAACGGCGGCGTGCTGCTGGCGCTGTGCGTCGGCGGCACCGTGCTCTTTGCGCTGGCGATGCTCTTGGCGCTGATACTCGTGATCCCGCAGCGAAGTCGCGAGGGGACCGGCATGACGGCTGCGGCCTACATGACCGTGCTCGGCAGCCTCTTCGCGATCCTGACCGGTTTCCTGATCAACAGCGAGTACAGCACGTTGCGGCAGGCACAGAACATCGTTGGCATCGAGGTCGCTGGAGCGAGCCAGCTCGCCTATGCCAGTGCGTCGTTGCCACCGTCCGATACCAGCCTCGTGCAGGCGTCGTTGGTGCGGTATCTCACGTCCGTCAGCGCCGCCGAGTGGCCGCAGCTCGAGGTTGACCCCGGGGCACGCTCGCGGGCCGGCGACGACCTGTCCAGCTTGTCGCGCCTCGTGTTCTCCTACGGGCCCCGACCGTACGCGCCGTCGGTGACCACGGATGCGATGCAGACGTCACTGGCCACGGTCACCGAATCGCGGCGCCAACGTCTGGTGATCGCGACGCAGGAGTTGCCGTTGCCGCTCTTCGTCCTCAGCGTTGTGACGGGGATGGCTCTGATCAGCGGCGCGCTGCTGGTGGCGTTGCGCACGGGACCCCGCTACGGCCTGGTGGCAGCGGGAATCGTGCTGATCGTGGGCTTCGACCTGACGGCGATCCTCGCGATCAGCGCTCCGTTCGCCGGCCCGTTCGTCACGTCCACGGAGCCGATCCAACAGCTGGCGCAGGAGATTGCCAGCGGTGACTATCTCGGTTGGCTGGGGAGCAGATGAGAGCAGTCCCTGCCATCTTCATCCTCGTGCTGATCAGCGTGCTGCTGACGGCGTGCGGCGGCAGCACACCATCTGCGGTCACCGGCTGTGCGCCGGACGACGCCGATTGCGTGGAGGTGGGCATCGGCGAGCCGATCTACCTGGGCGCATTCCTCGCTCTCGATTTCGCCAGTGGGCGTGACACGCTCGCCAGCGTGCGACTTGCGCTCGATTATCTGGACGGTGTCTTCGATCAGAACGATGGACAGTTACTTGGCCACGACATCGCCCTGCTCGTTGAGAAGGACGAGTGCAACGCCGTCTCGGGCCGGATTGGGGCTCGTGCCATGCTGAGCGAGCCTGGCCTGCTCGCGGTGATCGGTCCGACGTGCTCCTCGACCGCGTTCGGCAGCGCCGATCAGGTTCTCTCCGAGCGTGACGTGCTCCTGGTGTCCCCCTCCAACACTGCGCCGAGCCTCACCGATCCGGACTCCCACCAGCGCACGTACTTCCGGACCGCCTTCAACGACGCTATCCAAGGCTCCGTCGTGGCGGACTTCGTGTTCTCTCGCCAGCAACTCACGTCGGCCGTGACGGTCTCCAAGGCCGATGACGCCTACAGCAGTCAGCTTGCGGCGACCTTCGGGGTGTCCTTCACCGCGTTGGGTGGGACCGTCGTCCGCTCGTTCAGCCTCAAGCCCGGCGACGCGCGCGCGGGTGTCGCGCAGGCGTTGCAGGCCGATCCGCCAGCGGCGATCTTCATTGCCCTGCAGACGCCCGATTGCGGGGAGGTGGCCGCGGCCATTCGGCGCCAGCCATCCCTCCGCGACTCCACGATCGTGGTGGCGGAGGCATGCCAGACGGAGGACTTCATCGACACGCTCGGCGCGTCGGCAACGGGCATCTACGCGAGTGGGCCCGACTTCTCGACCGTCCAGGCCGATCCGTTCTACCGCGACTGGTACCTCCCGGCGTACCGCCAGCTGACCGGCAATGATCCCGACGGCGTGTTCGGGCCGAGCGCGTTCGACGCGGCCGGTCTCGTGATCGATGCGATCCGCCGCACCGCGGTTGTGCTCCCCGGCGGCGTTCTCAGGTTCAGCAGGGCACAACTGCGGCGCGCGCTGCTCGACGTGCGTCGCTATGCCGGGTTGTCCGGATCTCTCACGTGTCTCCCCACCGGCGACTGCAGTGAGGGTGCTCGCATTGCCATCTACCGTGCGCCGGACTGGCCGATTGTGCGCGGCGATCGCGCCACGCCCGTGTTCAGCCAGTTCAAGACGCTCGCCGAGGTCGGCCTCACCAACTAGGGCTGCGGCGTCCGCATCGCGCATACTTCGCACGTGGTCACGCAACTCCACCTCTGGCTCGGTCTGCTCGTGATCGCGATCAACCTGGTCGCCGGCATCTGGGGTCTGCTGGTGTGGCGACGCAAACTCCCGGCCAACAAGGCCTACGCGCAGGTTCTCGCGGCGTCGCAGACGGTGATCGTGGGTCAGGCGATCATCGGGCTCCTCCTGCTCAGCCAGAACCTCCGGGCTGCGGAGCAACTGCACTACGTCTACGGCCTGCTGCCGGCCGCCATGGTTGTCTTCGCCTACTCCGCGCGGCGCGATGACCACCTTCGCAACATCCTGATCTTCTCAATCGCGGCCCTGCTGGCGGCGGCGCTCTCAATCCGTGCACTCACGGTGTCGGGGATCATGGGGTGAACATGGAGCGTCGCCAGCTGATCAACTGGGGCATTGTCGTCCTCGCGGCCGTGGTGGTCACGGTCCTGCAGGTCGTGGCTGGTCCCGCGCTGGGCATCCTGGCCATGATCGTGCGGATCGCGATCCTGGCCGCGCTGGTGTGGTTCGCGTACACCCTGTGGCGCAACAACCGTTCGCGGCTGCAGTGGCTCTCCACCCGCCAGAAGCTGCTGTTCTACGGTGCCGGAGCGTTGATCGTGCTGGTCGTGATCGTGTCCTTCCTGCTGCCGCTGATGCTGTTCACCTCGCTGTTCCTGCTCGCCGTCGCGGGTGGCTGCGCGTTCGTGATGTGGCGCATCTATCAGGACACAGCCGGCTGGTACTAGGGCCGTCGACGCGCGTCACCTGCGCGGAAGCGGTGGAAAGACGCCACAGCGCGTCGCTCGTCTGACTCCCCCTGGCGGGCAGGCTGCGTGCATGCGACGAGGACAGTCCGCCGTCGAGGTCGTCTGCGCCATCACGTTGCTGTCCCTGCTGCTCAGCGCGTGTGGTCTCGCGGCCCTGATGACGTGGCGCGCCGCCGAGGTGGAGGTTGCGCGACTGGCTGCGGCGCGAGCGTCCAGTCGCGGCGGCGACCCGCTGCAGGCCGCGAGCGACGCGGTGCCACCGCTGGTGCAGGCTGCCGTCCGACAGGAGCTGTCGCATGGCAGGTAGGCATCGGCGCGCACAGGCGGTGGCGGAAGTGCTGGCCCTCGCCCCGATCGTGGTGGCGGCGACTCTTGCGTTCGCGGTGGCTGCGACACGTTTGAGCGCCATGGCGCGTGCCGAGGCCGCGCTGGCGCGGGTGATCGCGATCGACGCGGCCGGCATGTCGATCGGACAGGGACTGCCGGAGCGGGTGCGCATCACACGTGTCACGAGGACCACCGTTACCATCACCGTGCCTGCGCCGCTGCGGGCGATCGTCATCACAGGCGAGCGGGCCCGTTGATGCGTCACGGCCAGGCCACGATCCTGATGCTGGCGGTGCTGCTGCCCGTTTCCCTGCTCGGTCTCCTCGGACTGGCGTACGTTGGGGCGCGGGTGCAAGGCGAACGTGCGCAGCGGTTCGCGGACACCGCGGCACTGCGCGCGGCGCAGGGGCTTCCCGTCACCGCAGAATCCGGCGTCCTCGTGGAGGTCCGCGCGCACGGTGGCCAGATCAGAGCGACCGCACACCTGCCGGGGACGACCCTCGACGCCCTGTCCGTGTTCGGCGTCGACTTCACTGGACGCGCGTCGGCCGTTGCGCGTACGGTCACGACGAGCGACGGCGGCGCCGGCGCGGTGCTGGTGGGCTAGCGCCGCACTACGATGGATGCGTGGCCATCGGTGTCGACCTGATTCGTGAACGCGCGCGCCTGCTCCCCGAGGAGCCGGGTGTGTACGTCTACCGCGACGAGGCAGGCGACGTGCTCTACATCGGCAAGGCGAAGTCCCTGCGCAAGCGCGTTGGCTCCTACGCGCGGCCCGAGCGCGGACTCGAGCGCAAGACCGCCGAGCTCGTGCTGCGCGTTGCGGAGATCGACGTGACGATCACGGGGACGGAGACTGAGGCCCTCCTGCTCGAGCAGACGCTCGTCAAGCAGCATCGACCGCCCTACAACGTCCGTCTCCGTGACGACAAGTCGTATCCGATGATCGCGGTCACGACCGGTGAGCCATTTCCGCGGGTGCTCTTCACCCGACGCGGCGACCGCCGCAACGCCCGCCTGTTCGGGCCGTACCCGAGTGCCAGTCGGGTGCGTGAGACGCTCGATGTGCTCAATCGGGTGTTCCCGTACCGCCCGTGCGAGGGCCCCAAGCCCGGGCGACACTCGGGGTCCCCCTGTCTCGACTTCCACATCGGCCGCTGCCTCGCGCCCTGCGTCGGGCGAGTCAGCGAGGAGGACTACGGCGCGATGATCGACGACGTCATCCGATTCCTCGAGGGTGACACACGGACGATCCAGCGGCAGTTGCACGATGAGATGGCGTCCGCCGCCGCCGATCAGCGCTACGAGGATGCTGCCCGCGCCCGCAACAGGCTCAACGCCGTGCGGATGCTCGACGAGCGTCAATTGGTGGATCGGGCCGACTCGGGTGACGCCGACGTGCTCGGCGTCGCGATCGGCGATGACGTTGCCGTGGTGCACATCTGGCCCCAGCGGGGCGGGCGCTTGGCGGAGCGCGTGGAGTTCATCTTTGACAACACGCGCGTGGCGATGCTCGACGAGGTCGTTCAAGCCGCGTTCGATGAACGCTACGGCGCCGGCGCCGCGATCCCGCCGCTGGTGCTCGTGCCGGGCGACCTCGAGCGGCAGGAAGAGCTGCAGGCGTTGCTGACCGATCGCCGCGACGCCGCCGTGGAGCTGCGAGCGCCGGAGCGCGGCGAGTGGCGCCGACTGCGCGAGCTGGCGCAGCGCAACGCGCAGCTCGCACTCGACGGCATTCGGCTCCAGGACGAGCGGTCCCGCACACGCGGGGCCGATGCGCTCGAGGAGCTGCGCGACGTGCTCGGGCTCGAATCGCTTCCGCAACGCATCGAGTGCTACGACGTCTCCACGCTCGGTGGCGAGCACCAGTACGCATCGATGGTCGTCTTCCAAGACGGTGTGTCGCGCAGCGATCTGTACCGCTCGTTCGGCATTCGTCACGGGGCGCTGGATGACTTCAAGTCGATGGGGGAGGCCATCTCCCGGCGCTTCGCGCGACTGGCCGCGGGCGATGAGGATCCTTCCTTCTCGGCCGCGCCTGAGCTGGTGGTGATCGACGGCGGCAAGGGGCAGCTCAACGCGGCGATGGCCGCCGTGCGCGAGGCGGGGGCCCCGCGGGTCGCCATGATCGGACTGGCCAAACGCGACGAGGAGGTCTTCCTGCCCGGACAGTCCAGCCCCGTCATGCTCGACGCCGATTCCCCCGCGCTTCTCCTGCTCCGCCAGATCCGCGATGAGGCGCACCGGTTCGCGCTCCGGCAGAACCGCCGCGGACGAGGCAATGCGGCGACGCAGTCCGTGCTCGAATCGATCCCCGGCGTGGGGCCGACGCGGCGGAAGGCGTTGCTTGCGCACTTCGGATCGATCGATGCGGTCATGGCGGCGACGCCCGAGGCACTGGAAGGCGTCCCGGGTTTGCCGGCGGCCACCGCCCGTCAGATTCATACGGCACTGCATCGCATCGGTGGGCGCGCTCCCGGCGCCAGTCAGGGTGGGCGCCGTCCGCTCCCGGAGGGAGAGGCGTGATCGCGTATCGCTTCGAGGTCGATGGCTGGGGCGCCGGTCTGCTCCACTACGACGGCGACACGCTGCTCGACCTCGAGGAGCCGGCCCCGCGGCCGCGCACCGGCACTCCCGGTGCCTGCCCCTCCGGCGCTGAGCACCTTGCTCTGCTGATCGCCGCCTACCTCTCCGGTCGCGCCATCGACTTCGGCAGCGTCGACTGCGCTCCCGCCTACGCGCGGTTCGGCCTGAACGACCTCGAGGTGCGCATGCTCGAGGCGGTGCGGACGATCCCGTACGGTGAGACGGCCTCCTATCGGGAGATCGCCGAGCTGGCAGGCCACCCCCGTGCACCGCGCTCGGCTGGCGCAGCGTGTGCCCGGGGTCCGCTCAGCATCATCGTCCCGTACCATCGCGTCATCAGAAGCGACGGCAGCATCGGCATGTACGGCGAACTCGGCGAGGAGCGCAAGCGACGCCTGCTCGCGTTGGAGGGATCCCATGCGGGGTGAGCCGCGCATCGTCTGCCTCGGCGGTGGCACGGGACTGTCGACGGTGCTGCGTGGGCTCAAGCTCGCCGGCAACCATCCAACGGCCATCGTCACCCTGACCGACGATGGCGGTTCCTCCGGCCGTCTGCGCCGCGATCTGGGCATGCCGCCGCCGGGCGATGTGCGCAACTGCCTGGTCGCCCTCGCCGACGACGAGTCGATGCTGGCCGAGGTCTTCCAGCATCGCTTCGACCGCGGGGACCTCGAGGGGCATTCCCTCGGGAATCTCGTGCTGGCGGCCTTGACCGAAGTTGCTGGTTCGTTCGATGCCGCAGTG
>CAINDT010000172.1 GCA_903847495.1 uncultured Actinomycetes bacterium | reverse complement strand
TTACTGGAGGAGATCGAAGAGCGCGTCGTAGACGCCGGGGCAGGCCGCGACGGCCTGCTCCACGCCGAGCGGTCCGGGCTGGCACGACCAGAACCCGCCGGCCTCGGTGACGAGCAGCGAGCCCGCTGCCCAGTCCCACGCATTGAGGCCGCTCTCCCAGTAGCCGTCGAGCCGTCCGCAGGCCACCCAGGCGATGTCGATTGCGGCGGCACCGCCGCGGCGGATGTCGCGGATCTTCGGGATCACCTCGGCGACGCGCGCCGCCTGCTTCGCGCGGCGCTCCGCGTCGTACCCGAACCCGGTGGCGACGAGCGCCTGGCCGAGCTCGTGCGTGCCGCGCACGTGGACGCGATCGCCGTTGAGCGTTGTGCCGCGTCCGCGTGCCGCCGCGAACATCTCGTCGCGGCTCGGGTCGTAGACGGCGCCGGCGAGGGTGCCGTGCTCGTCCTCGACCGCCACGCTGACGGCCCACTGCGGGTAGCCGAACACGAAGTTGGTGGTGCCGTCGAGCGGATCGACGACCCAACGCAAACCGCTGGTGCCCTCACGCCCCGCGCCCTCTTCACCGAGCAGCGCGTCGTTGGGTCGGGCCTCGGTGAGAATCTGCACGAGCAGCTCCTCGGCCTCACGGTCGGCGTCGGAGACCATGTCGGTCGCGGTGGACTTGGTGTCGAGCCCCCGCAGGCCGCGCACGTTGTGATGCTGCAGCAGGGCACCGGTCTCGCGCGCGGCACGGACGGCGAGTTCGCGCAGCTCGGATGGCTCGGGGGCGGCGTGCATGCCCTCAGGCTACCGCTGGTATCAGTCGCGGACGCGCGCGATGGCGAACTCGCGCTGCACAATCTTCGTGCCATCACGCAGTTCGACCGCGTTGCCGGGCAGAAGCAGCACAAGGTCACCAGCGGCGATGTCCGTCACCTCAGAACCGACGCCCAGCACGACGACGCGCTCGAGGCGGTTCATCTGCACGGTCGCGGGCAGCAGCAGCCGTCCCGTACCCTCGTCCTCGACCGATGGCCGCACGTGCAGCCAATCATCGAGCGGGTCGATGTTCATCGGCGGGATCGACAGCGGCAACGAGTCGGTCGACGGTTCCTGCTTCTCGTTCATGCCCATAGGTTCGCAGGTTCCGCGATCCGCGGTCGAATCCTGCGGATCAGGGAATCAGGTACATCGGGTTCGGGAGCAGGAATCCAGCGTCGGTCGAGCCACCGAGCATGTCGCTGGGCTGGTCACCGATCGACAGCATGATGTTCCAGCCCGCCTGCTCGAGCTGGCGACGATGCCCCGACTTGTAGTCCTGGGCGGAGAGCTTCGCCTCGGCGGGCGAGCGCAGGATCAGCTTGCGGTAGCCGGTGAAGCCGATGCGGTTCATGCAGGCGTTCGTCGTGGCGCGCTCCGCCTCCTTGCGGCCCGTCATCAGGACCACGGCGACGCCGCGCGACTGCGCGTACTGCAGCAGTGCCACGGTCTGCTTGATCGCGGGCGGCGTGCAGCCCTCCTTCGCAGCGGCCTCGGCGACGGACACGTACTGGAAGTCGATTGCCGGGTCCGCGTAGAACGAGTACCAGCTGATCAGCGTGTCGTCGATGTCGGACACGATCATCGCGCGGCAGCCGCGCACCTGCGCGACGGTGGCGTTCGCCCCGCACTGCTCGTCGAGCCACGACTTGATGTACGCGCGAGCACGCGAGTTGACGCCTCGGATGTCGGCCTGATACCCGCCCGACTCGCGGAACTCGATGATCTCGTCGCCGACGATCGGGCCGGCGTTGTACACGCTGGTCGCGGCGAGCGGCGGCAGATGCGCATTGGAGCCCACGATCGGCACGCCCTGCGCCGCGGCCCCGAAGTCCTGCGGGACGACGGCTGCCGATGCAGCAGGGACGACGGCAAGGACAAGGACGATGGCGGCGAGCAGCTGACGGAGCATGTCGGAATCCTACTCGCCGCGACGGGCCCGGCACGACTCGAACGTGCGACACCCAGGTTCGAAGCCTGGTGCTCTATCCACTGAGCTACGGGCCCTACGCCCCGCAGGGTAGCGGGAGGGCCCGAAGGGGATGGTCAGGCGGGGCGCCGCGAAGGACGCCCCGCCGATTCCATCATCAGTCGATGTTCTCGCAGCCGAGCGCAGCCACGCCGGAGTCGACGAGGTTCGCCCATGCGTTCGGGCCCATCACGAGCGACGTGGCATTGCACTGGTTGGGGTCCAGCCCGGAGCCGGCGGTCAGCAGGTAGAAGTGGCTACCCGTGCCGTACAGGATGGCCGAGCCGTCGAAGGCATACGCGTCACAGCCAGCGGCCTTCGAGTTGAAGGTCAGACCCGACCAGAGCGCCTGATACTTCTGAGGCTTGGAGATGCGGACGTTGTAGCACTTGGCCGGTCCGGTCTTGCCGCCCTGTGCCCAGGCCTTGATGATCGCGGTCTTCTGCTTGGCCGTCGGCGCGATCGTCTGCGGGCTGTCGCCGAGGGCCGCGGTCGCGCCGAAGGCGAGCGCGAGGACGCCGATCAGGATGACGGTGAGGGTACGACGCATACGGACTCCTTCGAACGGTTTGGTGGTTCGATGATACGCCGCGAGCCGCACCGTTCCTATGATGCGTGCACGGGCACGTTTCGCCCTTCCCCACCGCACCGGAGACGACGATGTCCGAGCACCTCAACAACCATCACCGCAACACGCTCGAGCATCTGCTCGATCACCAGCACAGTGGCAACATCCACTGGCGCGAGGTGCGCTCGCTGCTCGAGGCCGTCGGTACCGTCGAGGACGCGCACAACGGCAAGGTCAAGATCCACGTCGGCGAGACGATGCTGTCGATCCACGACCCCGGGCATCACGACATCGATCAGCAGCTGCTCGTCGATCTGCGCAAGGCGCTGATCGCCGCGGGTTACGGCGAGTCGGCCTAGCCGCTGCTCAGCTGATCGTGTCGGTCAGGACGAGGCCGAAGATCAGCAGCCCGAAGATGATGCGGTAGACGCCGAACACCGTCAGCGTGTGCCGCGCGAGGTAGCGCAGCAGGAACGCGATCGAGGCGTACCCGCTGATGAAGGCGAAGATGGTCGCGATGATCGTGGCGAGGATCGGCGTGCCATCGCCGCCGCCGACGTCCTTCAGCTCGAACAGGCCGCTGAGCACGACGGCGGGGATGCTGAGCAGGAACGAGAAGCGCGCGGCTGTCTCGCGGTCGAAGCCGAGCACGAGCCCGCCGACAATGGTGGCGCCGGAGCGCGACGTACCGGGGATCAACGCGAGCGCCTGGCAGAGGCCGACGACGATCGCGTCCTTCTTCCCCACGCTCTCGATGCCACGCTCGCGCGTGGAGACGCGGTCGACGGCGAGCATGATGATGCCGCCAATCACGAGTGCGAAGGCGACGATCATCAGCGAGCGCGCGCCATCGTGGATCTGATTGCGGAACGCGTAGCCGAAGATGACGACGGGGATCGTGCCGAGTGCGATGTACCAGCCCATGATGCTGTCGCGCGTGCGGCGCACCTCGGCGTTGAAGAGCCCGCGCACCCATGCCGACGTGATCTGGACGACGTCGCGGCGGAAGTAGATGAGCACGGCGGCCATCGTCCCCAGCTGAATCACGGCGCTGAAGGCCGCACCCGGATCCGGCCAGCCCGCCAGAGCCGGAATCACCCGCACGTGCCCCGTCGACGAGATCGGCAGGAACTCGGTGAGCCCCTGCACGATGCCGAGCAGGATTGCTTGGAACCAACTCACGCGCTCAGTGTGTCAGACGCTGCCCAGCGAATCTGACCCGTGTGAATCCGGTTCCACACGAGCCCAGCGCGCCTCGCACGCCTTCGCGATATTCCTCGAACCCGCTTTGGGGCACGGGATCTAGGCCGTGGGACGCGGGCGGTAGCGGCGGCGGATGGCGCCGCTGAGCATCGCCACGAAGGCGATCATCAGGCCCAGGGCGATGCCGATGGTGAGTGCCTGCACCGGGCCGGCACCGCCGGTTCCGCCGAGCGTGACGCGCACGAGCTCGGCCAGCACGAAGAGCCCAATCGGCGCGACGGAGGCGACCGCGCCGCGCAGCGAGCCGTAGCGCCACCCGAGCACCGCTGCGATTACGAACACCAGCAGCGGGCCGAATGCCGTCGGGTTGCCAAGCAGCATCAGCACGCCGGCGAGGATCCCCTCGGCTGCGATGCCGACGATGATCGCCTCAACCCAGAGACGCCGCGGCGACTTGAGCGGTGCTTTCTGGAGGTTGGCG
>CAINDT010000171.1 GCA_903847495.1 uncultured Actinomycetes bacterium | reverse complement strand
GAGGTGCTCGTCAAGGTCGAGCACTCCACGCTCAACTACAAAGACGGCCTCGTCGTCGACGGCAACAAGGGGCGCCTGGCCCGCAACTTCCCGCACATCCCCGGCATCGACCTCGCCGGCACCGTGCTCGAGTCGTCCGACAGCCGCTACGCCGAGGGGGATCGCGTCGTGATCACCGGCTGGCACATGGGCGAGCGCTACTGGGGCGGCTTCTCCGAGCTGGCCCGCGTGCGCGCCGACTGGCTCGTGCACGTGCCCGAGTCGATGACGACGCGCCAGGCCATGGCCGTCGGCACCGCCGGCCTGACCTCGATGTTCGCGCTGATGGCGCTCGAGGAGCACGGCCTCAAGCCCGGTGGGGACAAGCCCGTCCTGATCACGGGTGGCGCTGGCGGCGTCGGCTCCGTCGGCATCGCGCTGCTCGCCCGCAACGGCTACACCGTCGCGGCCAGCACCGGCCGCCCCGAGCTCGGCGACTACCTCAAGGGCCTCGGCGCGTCGGAGATCGTGACGCGCGAGGAGCTGGCCGAGGACTCGTCCGCACCGCTCGAGTCCGAGCGCTGGGCGGGCTGCATCGACGCCGTCGCCGGCTCCACGATCTCGCGTGTCATCCGCCAGCTCGAGCGCGGTGCCTCCGTGGCCGCCTGCGGTCTGGCCGGCGGCGCGACGTTCGAGGGGCACATCATGCCCTTCCTGCTGCGCGGCGTGAACCTGCTCGGCATCGACTCCGTCGCCATGCCGTACGAGCGCCGCGTGATCGCCTGGAACCGCATGGCCAGCGAACTCGACCTGTCGCTGCTCGACGAGATGACAAGCGGCTGCACGCTCGAGGAGATCCCGGCCCAGGCCAAGGCGATCCTGAAGGGGCAGGTCAAGGGGCGCCTTGTGGTGGATATCGCCTGATGCACGAGGCCGCGACTGATCTGGCTCCGGAGGTGCCAGAGAAGATCGCGCTGGTCATGCGCCGACAGCGCCGCTCGCTGCGCACACTGCGTGCGGAGGGCGTCATCCTGCCCGCACTGCTGCTCGTGCTCGTGCTCGCGATCACCGCGCTCGACGGGGTCGTGCCCGTCGGGTTGGGGCTGCTGCTGGCTTTCGTACCCGTGCCGCTCGTGGCCGCGATCCTGCTGCGCCTCGATCGCTTCGAACCTGAGCCCGCGCGGCTGCTCCTGCGCACCTTCCTCTGGGGCGCCGGTGCGGCGACGTTCATCGCGCTCGTCATCAACACCGGCGTCGGCCTCGTGGCCGGCGAGTTCGCGGCGACCGTCGCCTCGGCGCCGATCGTGGAAGAGAGTGCCAAGGCGCTGGCGCTCCTGTTCGTGATCCGTCGGCGCCCCGGCTTCCTCGACGGCGTGCACGACGGCATCGTCTACGCTGCGTGGGTGGCGCTCGGGTTCGCCACCATCGAGAACATCCTCTACTACGCGAGCGCCTGGAACGAAGGCGGCCTCGGCGATCTGACCACGGTCTTCGTGCTGCGCGGACTGGTGACGCCGCTCTGTCATCCGATCTTCACTGCGATGACCGGCATCGCGCTGGGCATCGCGATCAAGCGACGCGGCGGACGTGCCGGCAAGATCGCCATCGTGCTGGTGGGGCTCCTACTCGCCGTGCTGCTGCATGCCCTGTGGAACCTCTCGGCGGGCATCGGCGCCGCCCCGATCGCCTACCTCGCCGGCTACCTGCCGCTCGCCGTGATCGGGATCGCGCTCCTGACGGCGGGTGCACGACGCGAGCGCCGCATCCTGCGCGCAGGGCTGGAGCAGGAGGTGACGCGCGGCACGCTCACCCAGGCCGCCTACGTCCAGTTGATCGCCGGGGGACGCACGCGCGGGCGCATGCGCCGCGGTGCGCGCCGTGCCGGGCGAGAGGCGCGGCGCCTGCTCTACCAGTACGAGGCAGCCGCCTACGAGCTGGCACACGCGAACGTGAACGGCGAGCGACCGGGGCGACCGAACGTCATCGAGACGGCTGCGGCCTGTCGGACCTGCCTGATCGCCGCTCGCACGGGGATCGACGAGCTGGCACCGGGTCTGGTCGCGACCTGACGCCAGCGCCTGTCGCTATGGTGACGACATGCGCGTGGTGATCATCGGTGGTGGCGTCGTCGGTCTGGCCTGCGCGTGGTCGCTGGCGCAGAAGGGCGCCGAGGTCGTGGTGCTCGAGCGCGACGTGATCGGCGAGGGCGCATCAAAGGGCAACACCGGCTGGGTCTCGCCGACGATCTCGTTCCCACTCGCCTCGCCCGGCACGCTGATGATGGGTATGAAGAGCGCGTTTGACCCGAACGGCGCTCTGGTGATCCGACCCGAGCTCGACACTCGTTGGCTGCGGTGGCTGTGGGCGTTCCGCGGCGCCGCTTCGCGCGAGCGGTTCCTCAAGGGCGTCGAGGCACTGCACAACCTCAACCGCCGCACGTTCGAGGTGCTCGACGCCTACCAGGCCGATGGTATCCCGTTCGAGATGCACGCGGGCGGCATCCTCACGCTCGGCAAGACCGAGAAGGGCATCGCCTGGTTCGGTCCGGTTTTCGAGGACCTGAGGAAGATCGGTTTCGAGGGCCAGATCGAGACGCTCACACCTGAGGAGGCGCGCGCGATCGAGCCGGCCATCGGCGACGACGTCAAGTTCGTCGTGCGCACCACGATCGACCGCTACGTCCAGCCGCAGACTCTGATGCGCGGCCTCGCCGACCGTGTGATCGCGCTCGGGCACGAGGTGCGCGAGGAGACGAGTGTCACGGGCATGCATCAGACGGCGGCGGGCTGGGAGATCGCCACGAGTGCCGGCCCGGTGCAGGCCGATCGCGTCGTCGTCGCTACCGGTGCGCTCAGCCCCGCACTGCTCAAGCCGCTCGGGATCGACGTGCCGATCGTGCCCGCCAAGGGCTACTCGATCACCCTCAAGGGCGACGGCACGCGGCCGTCGCAGGCCCTCTACATGACCGAGTCGAAGATCGGCGTCTCGGGCTTCGAGGAGGGCGTCCGCATCGCCGGTGTCTTCGAGCTGCCCGGCAAGGACCTCGTCGTCGACAAGCGCCGTCTCGACCAGGTCGTCAGCGACGCGTGCTCGTACCTGTCCGACTGGCATCCCTCGACCAGCGAGACGAGCGTGGAGGGGTGGGCGGGCTTCCGTCCGGCCACGCCCGACTCGCTGCCGCTCCTCGGTCCCGTGCCCGGCCAGGACGGGCTCTTCCTCGCAACGGGGCACGGCATGCTCGGCGTCACGTTGGCGCCGTCGACCGGCGCGCTCCTCGCGGAGATGATCTGCGACGGGGCCGCGCCCGCGTGGGTGGCCCCGATGCGCCCCGACCGCCGCTTCTAGCCGGTCACCACGATCGCTAGCATGGCGCCATGACCCTGCACATCTGCGACCACCCGCTCGTCCAGCACAAGATCGCGCTCCTGCGCGCCGTGGAGACCTCGACGCGTGACTTCCGCGCGCTGTCCAGCGAGCTGGCGGGCGTGCTCGCCTACGAGGCGACGCGCGACCTCATGCTCGAGGACGTGACGGTGCAGACGCCGATCAAGGAGACGATCGGGCGCCGCGTGTCCGGCAAGAAGGTCGGCGTCGTGCCGATCCTCCGCGCCGGCGTCGGCATGCTCGACGGCGTCCTCGCCATGATCCCCGTGGCCCGCGTGGGCTTTCTCGGGATGTACCGCGATGAGGAGACGCTGCAGCCGGTCTCGTACTACGAGAAGCTGCCGAAGGATCTCAGCGAGCGCCTGATGCTGATCATCGACCCGATGCTCGCGACGGGCGGCTCGGCCTCGTACGCCGCGACCGTGTGCAAGGAGCGCGGCGCGCACAAGGTCAAGCTGCTGTCGCTTCTGGCCGCACCCGAGGGCGTCGAGCGCATGCAGACCGATCATCCCGACGTCGACATCCACGTCGCGGCGCTCGACGAGTGCCTCAACGAGGTCGGCTACATCGTGCCGGGCCTCGGCGATGCCGGCGATCGTCTCTGGGGTACGCGCTAGCGGCGCGACGGCCAGGCTAGCCGAATGGCGGCCGCCAGCATGAAGGACGGGATCGTCGCGCCGAGTGCGCCATCAAGCAGCGGCGAGATGTGGTCGCTGAGGCCGAGCAGGCGGGTCGGACTGAGCCACTCGTAGAGCAGGAAGCCGGCGATCCAAGCGACGATCGTGGCGTGCGGCGCAACGGGTCGAATGCGATCGGCGAAGACCGCGCCGAACAGCGGCACGAACACCGCACCGAGCAGGAAGAGGAAGTCGAAGAAACGGTCGAGCGAGACCGTGACGGCGCCGATGGTCACGATCGTCCCGATGCCGATCACGATCGGCGTCTGCGGCGCTCGAGGCGCGAGGTTCCGCACGGACACGGCGGTGGAGTAGATGTTGGCGAAGCCCTTCTCCGACTCGTCCACCACGAGGATTGCGGCCACGAGCATGCCGAGCGGCACGGCGAGGATCACGGCTACCCCTGCTGACGCGCTGTCGATGCCGCCGGCCTGCAGGGCGGCGAGGATGCCGACGGCGAAGGTGAGCGTGCTGGCGATGCCAAAGCCGAGCCCGACGCCGAGCGCCGCACCCTTGACCGAACGCGCGAAGCGCGTGTAGTCGGGCACGAGCGGCTGCCAGGAGGCGAAGTTCGCGACGACGAGGTCGATCGCAGCCATCAGACCGATACCGCCGGCTGCCGCCGTGGCGAGCTCCGACGACGTGCCGTCGATCGCGAGACGCAGCAGCAGGTAGACGATCGCGATCGCCACGAGCGGCGTGACGAAGCGCTTGAGCACGCGGCGCGTGACGTTCTCGGGGCCGATGATCGATAGCGCCGTGCCGATCGCGCCGGCCGCAATGACAAACGGCCACCGCGCATCGACATCCACGATCAGCCGCGCGGCCTCGCCGATCACCAGCAGTTCGAAGGTACCCCAGCCGAAACCCTGGACGATGTTGAGCATCGTGGGGAGGTAGGAGCCGCGATCGCCGAGCGCACGCCGGAGTACCACCATGCCGGGTTGCCCCGAGGCGGCGCCGAGTGCTCCGGCGGCGGCGAGCATCAGGCCACCGATCACGCCGCCGATGACGGTGGCGATCAGCGCGCGCGTGGAGCCCGCGCCGTAGGCGATCAGTCCCGCGCCCGCCACGATGCCGAGCAGGCTGATGCCCATGTTCGACCACAGGACGGCGACGTCGAAGCCGGTCAGGTGCCGGCGGTCGGCGGGAATCGGGTCGGTGACCGGACGGGTGTCGGATTCGAGGTGAAGGGGCACGTGCGTGATCTCCGGCAGCGATGGAAATGGATGCCGGCACGCTGTCCCGCGCCGTCGAACGCCGTGATCTTAGCCGAGCAGCAGGGTATTGATGTGCGCCGCAGCGGCGGCGCCGCTGATCAGCGCGCCCTCGAACCAGCCCGCCTCCTCGTGCGCCACGTCGGATCCGGCGAATGCGACACAGGCGAACGGTGCAAAGCGCGCAGGATCCACGAGGTCGGCCTGTCCGGCGGGGGCGGTCAGCCACGTGCCGAGTGAGCGCTCGTCGCCGACCCAGTCGTGGTGCGTGAACTGCACGAGCTCGCCCTCGGGGAAGAAGGCATGCAGCGCACGCTCGATGTCG
>CAINDT010000170.1 GCA_903847495.1 uncultured Actinomycetes bacterium | reverse complement strand
GACGTCGCCGTAGAGGTTGCGGAAGACGAGCGCGGAGATCGGCCAGACGAAGTACGTCGTGACGGCGAAGGCGATCTGCTTCTGCAGGTCGTCCTGCAGCGGCGAGAGGAAGATCGTGAAGCCGAACCAGACGGCCGCCGTAACGATGAAGATTCCGAGCAGGCAGGCATACGTGCGCTTGAACCAGACCGCGGCGATCTTCCAGCCGGCAGGAAGCGCCCGCAGACCCTCCGCATCGCCGGAGGCGACCACGATCGGCGGGAACACGATCAACGGGTAGAGGATGATCGCGAAGATCGGATGGAGCGTCGCGAGGACCGCACCGAGCACGCCCGTCGCACCGCACGCGATCAGGATGGATCCGAGTCGATCGCGACCACCGCCCGAGACGAGCGATGTCGTCAGGGCGATCAGCAGCACGTTGCCGAGCGAGAAGCCGAGGAAGAACACGAACAGGCCGAGCCACTCAGGCAGGGCTGCCGCGCTGACGATCAACGCCGCCCCGACGGGCAGGAGTCCGCAGATCACCGTGTAGAGCGAGTAGCCGAGGATGTTGATGCCGAAGCGACGAAACGCCGCCTCGAAGTAGGCCCCAACGGGGTGCAGGGGCCGGCCGGTCGGACCGAGCGGCCCCTGCTCCTCGCTGGTGTCGCCGCTCTCGTCGTCGAGTCCGGATTCGGGCTCGTCGTCGGGCGTGGTGGCAGAGCGGCGGAAGATGCTCACGGTCAGGCGACCGCCGTCAGCTGCTCGACGGTGAAGGCAATGCCCTCACCGGTCTCGTCGACGTCGGCTACGATGCGCGAGCCGTCACCGACGTCGCCCTCGAGCAGGCGCAGTGCGAGCGGGTTCTCGAGCATGCGCTGGATCGAGCGCTTGAGCGGCCGGGCGCCGTACGTCGGGTCGTAGCCATCACGGCCCAGCAGGTCCTTCGCGGCGTCGGTCACGTCGAACACGATACGGCGATCCTCGACGCGCCGCACCAGTCGTGCGACCTGGAGATCGACGATCTGACGGATCTCCGCCTCGTTGAGACGCTGGAAGATGACCGTTTCGTCGATGCGGTTGAGGAACTCGGGGCGGAACTGCTGGCGCAGAGCCCCGTCGACGCGCTGGCGGATCTCGTCCATCGAGAGCTCGCCGGTGATGTACTCGGCCCCGGCGTTGGAGGTCATGATCAGCACCGTGTTGGTGAAGTCCACGGTTCGGCCCTGGCCGTCCGTCAGCCGCCCGTCATCGAGCACCTGCAGGAGCAGGTTGAACACGTCGCCGTGGGCCTTCTCGACCTCGTCCAGCAGCACCACGGAGTACGGGCGGCGGCGGATCGCCTCGGTCAGCTGGCCGCCCTCGTCGTACCCGACGTAGCCGGGAGGCGCACCGACGAGGCGCGACACGCTGTGCCGCTCCATGTACTCGCTCATGTCGATGCGGATCATCGATCGCTCGTCGTCGAACAGCAGCTCGGCGAGGGTCTTGGCGAGCTCGGTCTTGCCGACACCGGTCGGGCCGAGGAACAGGAACGAGCCGATCGGACGATCGGGATCGCCCAGTCCGGCACGCGAGCGGCGGATGGCGTCGGAGACGGCGGAGATCGCCTCTTCCTGGCCGACGAGACGCTCGTGCAGACGTTCCTCGAGGTGGACGAGCTTCTGCATCTCGCCTTCCATCAGGCGGCTGACGGGGATGCCGGTCCATGCGCCCACCACCTCGGCGATGTCCTCCTCGTCGACCTCTTCCTTCAGGACGGAGCCATGCTTCTGGACCTCGTCGAGGGCGGCCGTCTCTGCAGCGAGCTCGGCCTCGTAGGCCGGCAGGTCGCCGTACGTGAGCTTGGCGGCGCGCTGGAGGTCGGCGTCGCGCTCGGCGCGCTCGGCCTCGGTCTTGACGTCCTCGATCATGCCCTTGAGACGGCGGATCGCATCGATATGGCGCTTCTCGAGCTCCCACTTCTCGCGGATCACACCGGCCTCGGCCGTGAGCGTCTCGAGCTCGTTGGCGAGTGCCTCGCGACGCTCGGCCGACAGCGCGTCGGACTCCTTGGCGAGAGCGGCGTCCTCGATCTCGATGCGCATGATGCGGCGCTCGATCTCGTCGAGCTCGGTCGGGCGCGAGTCGATCTCGATGCGCAGGCGGCTGGCCGCCTCGTCGATCAGATCGATCGCCTTGTCAGGCAGGAAGCGGTCGGCGATGTAGCGGTCCGACAGCATCGCGGCCGCGATGATCGCGCTGTCCTGGATGCGCACGCCGTGGTGCACCTCGTAGCGCTCCTTGAGACCGCGCAGGATGCCGATCGCGTCCTCGACGCTGGGCTCGCCGACGAAGACGGGCTGGAAGCGCCGCGCCAGAGCGGCGTCCTTCTCCACGTGCTTGCGGTACTCGTCGAGCGTCGTGGCACCGATCGCGCGGAGCTCGCCGCGGGCCAGCATCGGCTTGAGCAGGTTGGCCGCGTCGACCGCGCCTTCCGCCGCCCCCGCGCCGATGATCGTGTGGAGCTCGTCGATGAACAGCACGACCTGCCCCTCGGAGGCCGTAACCTCGCCGAGCAGCGCCTTCAGGCGCTCCTCGAACTCGCCGCGGAACTTGGCACCGGCGAGCAGCGCGCCCATGTCGAGTGCGTAGATGCGTCGCCCGCGCAGGCTCTCGGGCACGTCGCCGGCGACGATGCGCTGCGCAAGCCCTTCGGCGATGGCGGTCTTGCCGACGCCGGGATCGCCGATCAGGACGGGGTTGTTCTTGGTGCGACGCGAGAGCACCTGGACGACGCGGCGAATCTCGTCGTCGCGGCCGATCACGGGATCGACCTTGCCGGCCTCGGCGGATGCGGTCAGGTCGCGTGCGTACTTCTCGAGCGCGCCGTAGAGGTCCTCGGCGTTCGGGTCGGTGACGCGCTTGCCGCCGCGCACGTTCTTGAGCGCCTCGAGCAGCGCCTTCTTGGTGACGTTCTCGCGGCGCAGGACGTCCTTGGCCGGGCCGGAGTGCTCCGCCAGGGCGATCAGGACGTGCTCGGAGGCGACGTAGTCGTCGCCCATCTCCTGCGACTCGGCGAGCGCGCGGTCGAGCGTCTCGCGCAGCGCGAGCGACGCCTGCGGCGCAGTGGCCGCGCCCTGCATGCTCGGCAGCTTGCCGAGGGCGTCGTCGGTGTCGCGACGGAGCGCCTCGGTGTCGGCGCCGACGCCACGCAGCAGCGTCTCGGCAACGGAGCCCTGCTCGGCCAGCAGACCGGCGAGGAGATGGAGCGGAGTTAATTCGGGGTTGCCCGTGATGCGGGCGCGTTCGGCGGCGGTGGCGAGCGCCTCCTGCGCCTTCACGGTGAGCTTGGTGGGGTCCATGGTGATTCTCTTCTGATGGGGTGATGGGGATGTGGAAAGACGGCTAGTGGAGCCGGCGACGGCGGATGACGATCTCCGCGCCGGGCGGCGCCTGGTACGGCACGATCTCGTGCTTGTACGAGCGGTGGACGCTCTCGACCTCGGCCTGCATGACGCGGGCCGCCTCGTCGAGGGCGGCGCCGAGATCTTCGATCTGGCGCTCGAGCTGGGCGACACGATCCTCGAGACGCAGAACATGCTCGACGCCCTGCAGCGACAGCCCGAGCCCCGAGGCGAGCTCGGTGATGCGGCGCAGGCGCGCCAGCTCGGCGTCGGAATACAGGCGGGTACCGCCGGAGGTGCGGCGGGGCCGGACGAGCCCGCGGGTTTCGTACAGCCGCAGCGTCTGCGGATGCATCCCGACGAGCTCGGCGGCGACGCCGATCATGTACTTGGGGGTGTCCTCGTTCATGCGAACAGCTCCGCACGAGGATCCTTGCCGCCGTCGAGCGCGGCGAACTTCTCGAGCGCCTCGGTCTGCTGCGTCGACAGCGAGTCCGGGACGATCAGCTTGAGGCGCACGAGCAGCGAGCCCGCGTCGCCCTTCTCGGACGGCGAACCCATGCCGCGGACGCGCAGCATCTTGCCGTCGGTCGAGCCAGCCGGGACCTTCACGCGCACCTTGTCGCCGAGCGGCGTGGGCACGTCGATCTCGGCGCCGAGGGCGGCTTCGGGGAACGTGACGGGCACATCGATGATCACGTCCTTGCCGCGACGCTGGAAGCGCTCGGACGGCAGAACCTGCACGACGACCCACAGGTCGCCGGGCGGCCCACCGAACTCGCCGTCGAGGCCTTTGCCCGGCACGCGAATCCGCGCGCCGTCGGCGATACCGGCCGGAATCTTGACGGTGTAGCGCTTGGTGCGGCGCGTCTTACCGGTACCGCGGCAGGTGCTGCACGGCGTCTCGACGATCGTGCCCTGACCGCCACAGCGAAAGCACGGCTCGCTGATCGCGAAGAAGCCCTGGTTGACCTGGCGCTCGCCCGAACCGCCGCAGTCGGGGCAGGTGCTGCGCGAGGTACCCGTAGCGGCGCCGGTGCCGCTGCAGTCGGCGCAGTTGACGTCCTTGTCGACGGGCACGGTCACGCGGGCGCCGCGCAGCGCGTCGTCGAACGACAGCGTCACGCGCGTCTCGAGGTCGACGCCGCGGCGCGGCTGCGGGCGTCCACGACCGCCGCCCCCACCCCCGCGCCGACGTCCGAAGAGATCGCCGAACAGGTCGGAGATATCGAAGCCGCGCTCCTGGGCAAAGTCGCTGAACGCGCTGGGGTCGAAGCCGCCCTGCGCACCCATGCCGCCGGACGCGCCGAACTGGTCGTAGGCCTTGCGCTTGTCGGGGTCGGACAGCGTGTCGTACGCCGCCGAGATCTCCTTGAAGCGCTCCTCGGCCTTCGGATCGTCGGGGTTTGCGTCGGGGTGATGTTGGCGCGCGAGCTTGCGATACGCCTTCTTGATCTCATCGTCACTGGCACTGCGGGCGACGCCGAGCACCTCGTAGAGGTCACGCATGCGCCACCTCCTGCACGAGCGCGGCCGGATCGACCGGCGAGAGGACGACGCTGCGACCGCCGACGGTGATCAGCGAGGTGCGCTTCACGTCGGTGACGAAAGCATGGGCCCAACCACCCGCGCTGAGGCGAAACCGTCCGCGATAGCCGTAGACGCCGCCAGAGCCCAGGCGCAGGCCGAGCGTGGCCTTGCCGGTGTAGCGCTCGATCGCGCCGGGGATCCGTGTGGACCCGATGCGACGCTCGATCACGAGACCATCGTGCTCCACGCGGTAGCGCAGTGGCTGCGTGTAGCGGAGCCACAGCGCGAGGCCGCCGAGCAGCAGCGCGACGAGCAGCATCACGACGGCCTGGAGGCCATCGCCGCGCGAGGCACCCACGCCGCTGCCGACCCAAGCCAGCAGGACGACGCCCCAGAACACGACGGTGGCGAACGTCTCGGAGCCGCCCAGCGGGGCGGCCTCGAAGGTGGCGGCGGGCTCGCTCAGGACGCACCTCCGGCCACGACCACGCGCGCCGGTCGCAGCACGCGATCGCCGAGCAGGAAGCCTTTCTGGATGACCTCGAGGATGGTGCCCTCCGGCGCGTCGGCCGGCTGGGACAGCAGCGCCTCGTGGCGATGCGGATCGAACAGGTCGCCCTTGGGGTCCAGCTCCGCCACGCCCTCGCGCTCGAGCAGCGTCCAGAGCGCGCGGTGGACGAGCGCCACGCCATCGGCGATCGCCTCCTTCTCGGCAGTCTCGAACGCAGCGAGCGCCCGTTCGAGATCGTCGAAGACGGGTAGGAGATCGCTCAGCAGGCGCTCGGCCGCGCGAATGCGCAATTCCTCGTGCTCGCGCGCCATGCGCTTCTTGTAGTTGTCGAACTCGGCGGCCAGGCGGCGGAGCTGGTCGAGGTGCTCGTCACGCTCGCGCTCGGCGCGAACGATCGGGTCGAGCTCCTCCTCCATGACG
>CAINDT010000169.1 GCA_903847495.1 uncultured Actinomycetes bacterium | reverse complement strand
GCGCTTGGGCGGCAGGCGCGCGCCGATCTTGATGAGGCGCGGGCCGGCATCGCCGCCGCGCTTGGTGCTCAGGCTGAGGACGTGATCTTGACCGGCGGCGGCACGGAGGCCGACAACATCGCGGTGCTGGGCCGCTGTCAGGGCGAGCCCGGCCGCATCGTCATCAGTGCGCTCGAGCATCCCGCAGTGACGCGCGCCGCCGAGAGCCTCGCCGCGCGCGGTTGGACCGTCGCGATCGCGCCCGTGCTGGCCGACGGTCAACTCGACGTGATGGCCTTTGGCGAGCTCGTGCGGCCTGGCGATGCGCTGGCCTGTGTGATGGCCGCGAGCAACGTGACCGGTGTGATCCAGCCGCTGGCCGAGGCCGCCGCGATCTGCGCACATAACGACGTGCCGCTGCACATCGACGCCGTCCAGGCCGCGGCCGGCATGGATCTCGACGTCGGCCTGCTGCCCGGCGACGTCACGTTGGCGGTCGCGGCGCATAAGCTCGGCGGTCCGCGTGGCGTGGGCGCGGTCGTGGGCCCTGGCGTGCGCACGCTCGAGCCGATCAATCATGGCGGTGGCCAGGAGCGCGGCCTGCGCTCGGGCACCGAGAACCTCGCCGGCGCCATGGCGCTGGCTGAGGCGCTGCGTATTCGTCAGGGCGATGACGCGCCGGCCGAGCGCGAGCGCCGCGCGGCGCTGCGCGACGACCTCGAGCAGCGACTCGCGCTGCCCGTGGCGGGCGGGGCTGCACCGCGCCTCCCCGGTCATGCCCTGCTGCTGACGGCCTATCGCGGCGACACCGTCGTGCGGCTGCTCGACGAGCGCGACATTGCGGTGTCGGCCGGGTCGGCCTGTGCCAGCGGCGATCCGCAGCCCGACCCCGTACTCGGGGCGATGGGCATCGACCAGACCCTCGCCCGTGGTGCCGTGCGCGTGACGCTCGGGCCGACCACGACGCCCGAGGAGATCGACGCGCTCGTCGCCGCCTGGGCGGAGATCGAGCAGGGGCTCGACGCGGCCCGCGAGGCGTCGGCATGATCGACCTCTCTCGCGCCGGCACGATCGACCAGCCCGACGGTGAGGGCAGCGCCGGCGGAGGGCGCTGCGACGACCGCGTGCGCTTCACCCTGCGTCTCGCTGGTGCGCAGCTCGTCGAGGTGCGCTTCGGCGCCGACGCCTGCGCCTCCACGACCGCGGCCGCCGCGTGGTTGGCTGACGCGGCGGAGGGAAGAGGGCTGCTCGACGCCGCGCGGCTCGGCCTCGCCGACGTGCTGGCCGGCACGACGATCGACTCGCCCGAGTGCGCCCTCACTGCCGTCGATGCGCTGCACGCCGCGCTCGGCGACGCCGTCGTGCGCGGCGCCTCGCTCGCGCCCGACCCCAACCGCGTGGGGATCGCCATGAGCGGCGGGGTGGACTCCGCGATGGTGCTCACCGGCGCCGTCGAGGAGGGACACGAGGCGGTCGGGCTGACGCTGCGCCTCTGGATCGATCCGTCCGCTCCCAACCCCGAGCGCGCCTGCTGCGCCCCGAGCGCCGTGCGGGCCGCGCGCGACCTGTGCCACGCCAAGGGCATGCCGCACCTCATGCTCGACCTGCGCGAGGACTTCCGCGCCACGGTCGTCGAGCCGTTCGTCGCGGGTTACGCCGCCGGCGAGACGCCCAACCCCTGCGCGACCTGCAACGGCGCCTTCCGTTTCGACGCGATCGATCGCGTCGCTACGCAACTCGGCTGCAGCCAGTGGCGCACCGGCCACTATGCGCGGCTCGTCGAGCGCGACGGTACGTTGCTCGTGGCGCGCGGCACCGATCTCGATAAGGACCAGTCGGCCATGCTCGCACTGGTCGACCCCGCGATTCTCACCCGCGTGCGGCTTCCGCTCGGCGAGCGCGTCAAGCGC
>CAINDT010000168.1 GCA_903847495.1 uncultured Actinomycetes bacterium | reverse complement strand
CGCAACCTCGAGCAGCGCCGTCGCACCCAGCAGGGTGGCGACGACATCCGCCGCATCGTCGTGCCGACCGAGCAGATCGTCGAGACGCGTGACGGCAAGAAGGTCGAGAAGGAGAGCCGCGTGCTCCCCGGCTACGTCCTCGTGCAGATGGACGCCACGCCCGAGTGCGTCAGCCTCGTGCGCAACACGCCTGGCGTGACGGGCTTCGTCGGCGCCCAGGGCAAGCGCGAGGAGATGACGCTCGTGCCGCTCGGCCAGGCCGAGGTCGACAAGCTCCTCAAGGTCGAGGCCGCGGAGGCCAAGCCGAAGGCCGTCGCCGAGTTCACGCTCGGCCAGATGGTCAAGGTCATCTCGGGCCCGCTTGCCGACTTCGACGGCGAGATCATCGAGATCAACAACGAGTCGTCCAAGCTCAAGGTCCACGTCTCGATCTTCGAGCGCCAGGTTCCCGTCGAGCTCGGCTTCGGCGATGTGAAGCGCCTCGACTGAGGCTGATCTAGGATTCACCCCGCGTCGCACTCGCGACGCCAGACAGCGGGAGCCCGACGGTTTGGGCGCATGCACCGCAGGAGGTCAAGATGGCCGGTAAGGTCGTCACCATCATCAAGCTCCAGATCCCGGGCGGACAGGCCAACCCTGCCCCGCCGGTCGGACCCGCGCTCGGTCAGCACGGCGTCAACATCATGGACTTCTGCAAGGCGTTCAACGCCCAGACGCAGAGCGAGAACGGCCGCATCATCCCGGTCGAGATCTCGGTGTTCGAGGACCGCTCCTTCACCTTCATCACGAAGACGCCGCCGGCGGCCGTGCTGATCAAGGAGGCCCTCAAGCTCAAGAGCGGCTCTTCCATCCCGCATCGCGACAAGGTCGGCAAGCTGAGCAAGGCCCAGCTGCAGTCCATCGCGGAGACGAAGATGGAGGATCTCAATGCCAATGACGTCGAGGCCGCGATGAAGATCATCGCCGGCACCGCCCGTTCGATGGGCGTGGAGGTGGAGGCATGAGCGGCAAGAAGCTCGCAGCAGCCCGCGCGCAGGTCGATCGCGAGAAGCTGTACCAGCCGATCGAGGCCGTCCGCCTGCTCAAGACGCTGGACACCGCCAAGTTCGACGAGACCGTCGAGGTGCACTTCCGCCTCGGCATCAACGTCCGTCACGCCGAGGAGCAGCTGCGCGGCACGGTCATGCTGCCGCACGGCACGGGCTCCGACATGCGTGTCGCCGTGTTCGCTCAGGGCGACAAGGCCGCTGAGGCCGAGGCCGCTGGCGCCGACATCGTCGGTGGCGAGGACCTCGCCGCGAAGATCCTCGAGGGTTTCGACGACTTCGATGTCACCGTCGCGACGCCCGACATGATGGTCACCGTCGGCAAGCTCGGCCGCGTCCTCGGACCCTCCGGCAAGATGCCGAACCCGAAGACCGGCACCGTCACGATGGACATCAAGAAGGCCGTCGAGGACATCAAGAGCGGCAAGATCGAGTACCGCACCGACCGCGCCGGCCTCGTGCACGTCGCACTCGGCAAGAAGTCGTTCGGTGAGCGCGAGCTCGGCGAGAACTACGCGACCGTGCTGGAGGAGATCCTCCGCGCCAAGCCGTCGTCCGCCAAGGGCCGCTACATCAAGACCGTTGTCCTGAGCTCCACGATGGGCCCGGGCATCAAGATCGATCCGTCGCGCGTTCGCGACGTGCTCGAGGAGCAGAACGCCTAACGGCCGACTGACTCCCATCCCGCGTGAACCTGTCGCCAGGGACCGCCGGCAACGCCCTCTCCACGGAGGGCCGAGAAGACCGGCGCAGGCGGTGTAGTTCGAGCGGAGACGGTTTCGTACCGCCTCTTCGCCGTGCTCGCCGTCCAATCGGCGGGCACGCAGACGAAAGGAGGTGGTACACCAATGCTGAAGGAACGAAAAGAAGAGCTCATCGGCGAGCTCGAGGCCGAGTTCAAGAACGCGTCCTCGATGATCGTCGCTGACTACCGCGGACTCAGCGTGAAGCAGCTCGCAGTGCTTCGCAACGAGATCCGTCCGCACGACGCGTCGTTCTACGTCGCCAAGAACACGCTCGCACGCATCGCCGTGCAGCGCGCTGGCGTCGAGGGCCTCGAGGAATTCCTCACCGGCCCGACCGCGATCGCGTTCTGCAAGTCGGATGCGGCTCCCGTCGCCAAGGCGCTCGCCAAGGCCTCGAAGGACACGCAGATCCTCCAGATCAAGGGTGGCCTGATCGACGGGGCCGTCCTCGACGCGGACGGCATCAAGACGCTGGCGACCCTGCCGAGCAGGGACCAGCTGCACGCTCAGCTCGTCGTCGCGCTCAACGGCCCGATCCAGGGTCTCGCGAGCACGCTCGCAGCAATCCCGCGTGGCCTCGTGGTCGCGCTCGATCAGATCGAAAAGCAGAAGGCCGCCGCGTAGGCGCGCCATTCATCAACCCTAAGGAGAAACGATCATGGCTCTCACCACTGATCAGCTGATTGAGGAGATCAAGGGCATGTCCGTCCTCGATCTCAACACGCTCGTCAAGGCCCTCGAGGAGGAGTTCGGCGTCTCGGCAGCTGCTGCTGTCGCCGTCGCCGCTCCGGCCGCGGGTGGCGGTGGCGGCGACGCCGCAGCCGCCGAGGAGAAGTCGTCGTTCGACGTCTTCCTCGCCGACGCCGGCTCGCAGAAGATCCCGGTCATCACGGTGATCCGCTCGGCCAGCGGCCTGGGCCTCAAGGAGGCCAAGGACATCGCCGACGGCGCTTCCGGCAT
>CAINDT010000167.1 GCA_903847495.1 uncultured Actinomycetes bacterium | reverse complement strand
GCCGGTTGCCCTGTCGTTCCGCCGCGGCGAGACGGAGTACGGCCTCGGTCTGATTCCGCTCGGCGGCTACGTGCGCATCGTCGGCATGAACCGCCCCCTTCCCGAGGACGTGATCGTCTGCCAGGACGCGATCGAGGAGATCGACCTGCGGCGCCCAACGGGCCAGCGCGATCTGCTGGGTCCGGCCACCGCGCAGCTGAAGAGCGCGATTGCGGCCGACGCCTCGCCGGCCGAGTGCCAGACCGCCGCCGATCGCGCACGGCTTGCGCTCGACGCGGACCAGCACCTGCTGCACCCGAAGACGTACGCCGAGACCCGCAAGAACCTGGAGCGTCTCCACGACGACCTCGACCGCCGTGCCTACTGGCGGCTGCCGGTCTGGAAGCGCATCTCGATCATCCTCGCGGGCCCCGGCGCGAACGTGCTGGCGGCGCTGGTCATCCTGACGATCTTCTTCTGGCACGGCGTGCCGCTGCAGAAGCCGAGCACCGACGTCGCGAGCGTGTCCGGTACGCCGGCGATGACCGCGGGACTCCAGCCGGGCGACACGATCACGGCGGTCAATGGCACGCCCGTGAACGGCGATTGGCAGAAGGTGGGCGATCAGGTGCAGGCGAGCAAGGGCGCGCCGGTCACCCTCACCGTCACGCGCGATGGCACGACGGAGACGCTGAAGGCGGTCAAGCCGGAGAACGTCGATGGCCGCTGGCTGATCGGCTTCTCCTTCCAGCAGGTCCCCGATGGTGTGCGACGCGAGCCGCTCCCGTCGGCCGCGGCGGACTCCGCGCGCTGGTCGTGGTTCGTGACGAAGGAGTCGCTCGCCGGCCTGACGCGCATCGTCAGCACGTCGGATGGGCACAAGCAGGTGTCGAGCATCGTCGGCATCACCGCGACGTCAGAGGAGAGCGTCAAGTCGGGGAGTTTCCTCTGGATGATGGGCGTGATCTCGCTGGCGCTCGCGATCTTCAACTTGCTGCCGTTCCTGCCCCTCGACGGCGGGCACGTCATGGTCGCGCTCGCGGAGAAGCTGCGTCGCGGCAAGCCGCTCTCGCGGGTGCTCATCGAACGCATCAGCATCGTGGGGATCGCGCTCGTGCTCGTGCTGTTCGTGATCGGGCTCAACAACGACATCAGCCGGTTCACCGGACCGTAGGCAGATAGGATTCACGCGATGGCCAGCGAGAAGCAGATCAATGTCGGCGGCGTCCTGATCGGCGGCGGCGCACCCGTCGCCGTGCAGTCGATGACCACCACGAAGACGTTCGACGCCGACGCCACGCTCGCGCAGGTCGCTCAGCTGCATGAGGCCGGCGTCGACATCGTGCGCGTGGCCGTGCCAGGTCTGCCCGATGCCGACGCGCTGCCGCGCATTGTCGCGGAGAGTCCCGTGCCGATCATCGCGGACATCCACTTCAACGCCTCGCTCGCCGTGCGCGCGATGGACGCCGGCGTGGCCGCCGTGCGCATCAACCCGGGCAACATCGGCGGCGATGACAAGGTGCGCGAGGTCGTCGCCAAGGCGCAGGAGACGGGCACGCCGCTGCGTATCGGCGCCAACTCCGGCTCGCTGCCCGAGCACCTCAAGTGGACCGCCACGAGCGATCCGATCGGCGCCCTCGTGAAGGCGGCGATGGAGGAGGTGGAATTGCTCGAGCAGCTCGGCTTCCACGACTTCAAGATCTCGGTCAAGTCGACCTCGGTGCCGGTCATGATCGGCGCCTACCGCATGCTGTCGGGCCTCGTCCCGTATCCGCTCCACCTCGGCGTGACCGAGGCCGGCACGCTCGTGACGGGCGCCGTCAAGAGCTCGATCGGCATCGGCACGCTGCTCGAGGAGGGCATCGGCGACACCATTCGCGTCTCGCTCTCCGTCGACCCGGTCGAGGAGGTGCGCGTCGCGTACGACATCCTGCGCGCCCTCGGTCTGCGGCACATGGGGCCGGAGATGATCTCGTGCCCCTCGTGCGGTCGCACGAACGTCGAGGTCCACGTGCTGGCCGAGACCGTGGAGACGCGCCTGCGCGGCTACAAGGAGCATTTCGAGGTCGCTGTCATGGGCTGCGCCGTCAACGGGCCGGGCGAGGCGGGCGACGCCGACTTCGGCATCGCCGGCGGCCGTGACGCCGGCCACATCTACGCCCACGGCGAGGTACTCAAGCGCGTGCCGCAGGACGAGCTCGTCGACGAGCTGTTCGCGGTCGTGGATCAGTGGATCGCCGATGGCATGCCCCGCCCGGAGCGCGGCCGTCGCAAGCTCTCGCTCCCCGTCGTCGGAGGATCATCCTGATGCCCGAGATCGATCAGAAGACCGCCATCATGGTCGGCGTCGCCGCCGGTGCGACCGCGCTGCTGGCGGCCTCGAAGACCGTGCGTGTGCTGGCGCTCGCCGGTGCCGCTGGCTACGGCGTGTACAAGCTGCGCAATTCTCGGCACAACCCGTGGCAGGACGTCGAGCCGCCGCGAGCTCGCTGAGCCGTTGACGACGCTCCCCGAGGCAGAGGCGCGCCTCGCCGAGCTCGAGACGACGGCGAACCTGGCGTGGTGGGACATGTCCTGCGACGCGACGGACGCTACGTCTGCCGCCGCCGAGGCGGCGAGCGCCGCCTACGAGCACGCGCTTGCGGAACCGGCCGTCGCGGCTGCGGCAGTTGCGGTCGATGACTCGCCGTTGGAGCAGCGCCGAGCCGAAGTCCTGCGGTTGATGACCGCAGGGCGACAGCGCCCCGCCGAGCTGATCGACCGCATCGTCGGCCT
>CAINDT010000166.1 GCA_903847495.1 uncultured Actinomycetes bacterium | reverse complement strand
TCGATCCGGGAGGCGGCCTCTACCGGAGCCACTGCGCGGCCTCCACGGCCCCGTAGGTGATGACGGCGCGAGCGCCAGCGCGACGGATCGACAGCAGCGACTCGAGATAGGCGTCCTTGAACTCGAAGGCGCCAGCCGCCGCGGCGTGCTTGAGCATGGCGTACTCGCCTGAGACCTGATACGCGAGGACCGGCAGGTCCGTCTGGTCCGACAGGTCGGCGATCACATCGAGGGCGGTGAGGGCGGGCTTGACCATCAGCATGTCTGCCCCCTCCTCTTCGTCGATCAGGCCCTCGCGGACGGCCTCACGGCGATTGGCGGGATCCAGCTGGTGTGAGCGGCGGTCGCCCTGTGTCGGCGTCGAGTGCGCGGCATCGCGGAACGGCCCGTAGAACGACGAGGCGAACTTGGACGAGTACGCGAGGATGCCGACGCTCTCTGCGAAGCCCTCCTCGTCCAACGCGTCACGGATCACGCCGACTCGGCCGTCGAACATGTCGGACGGTGCGACGAGATCGGCACCGGCCCGGGCGTGCGCGACGGCGGCACGCGCGAGGTTGGGCAACGAGGCGTCGTTGAGGATCTCGCCGTTCGGTCCGACGAGGCCGCAGTGGCCGTGATCGGTGTACTGGCAGAGGCAGACGTCGGTGATGATCACGAGCCCGGGCGCAGCGGCGCGGATCGCGCGCACGGCCGACGGCACCGGACCCTCCGGATCCCACGCGGACGTGCCGACGGCGTCCTTCTCGTCCGGCAGACCGAACAGGAGCACGCCGGCGACACCGACGGCCGCGGCCTGAGCGGCGAGCTCGGCGGCGAGATCGGGCGACAGCCGATCGACGCCCGGCAGAGCACCGATCGCCTCGCGGCGGCCCGCGCCCGGCAGCACGAAGATCGGCAGCAGCAGCTGCTCCGGCGCCAGCGACGTCTCGCGCACGAGGGCGCGCAGCATGGGCGTACGGCGGATGCGGCGGGGTCGGCTGTCTGGGAACACGCCGACAGGGTACGGCAGACCCGAGCCCGGGTCGGCCGCTCCTAGCCCGCGGAGATCGTCGTGATGCCCGCGTCGGTGGACAGCGGCGCGGTATCGGTGACGGCCGGGACGGTCGCCGTCGTGTCGGTGAAGACCTCGAACGTCTCCGTGGGGACGGTGTCGGTGACGACGGTGTCGGTGACGACGCCCGGCAGCGGCAGCGTGTCGCCGGTCACCGTCAGGGTCAGCGAGCTCGGATCGGGCAGCGTGAACGTCGGCACGCCCGTTCCGGTCTCCGCCGTCGTGTCGTCATCGCCGATGGCGCCACCGTTGATGGCGGCGACGGCGAGCACCACCGCGAGCAGGGCGATCGCGCCGACGATGGCGGCGAGGCCGGCGTCGGAGATGCCGCGGCGCGGTGTGGTCGGGAGCGGCGCCTGCGGTAGCGGCGCGGGTGCCAAGTCGGCAGGCAGATCCATGCCGGCCATCGCGCGCAGGCGGTCGGCGGTCGCAACAGCCGGCGGCGGTGGGCGACGGGCATCGTCAGAGAGCAGCGCGAGGATGAGGCCGTTGAGCGCGGGCGAGATGCCCGGCGCGAACGTCATCGGCGACGCCGGCGGCTGCGCGGGCTCGCGGCCGGCGACGAGCAGGTAGAGGATCGCGCCGAGCGCGCGCATGTCGTCGGATGCAACCGGTGCGGAAGCGCCGTCGGCGATCGCCTTCGCAGCGGCGAGGCCGGCACCCAACACGACCGGGCGGCCAGAGGTATCGAGGACGACAGCATCGGGCACGAGCCCACCGTGGGCCTGTCCGACGCTGTGCAGGGCTGCGAGCGCATCGGCGATATCAGCGGCGACGAGCAGGGCGCTGGCCTGCGGCATCAGCACGGAGCCGCTCAGCAGCGGACCGTCGGCCTGCGCCTCGACGTGCGCGATCTTCCCGTCCGCGAGCAGCGCGACGTC